>DPYO01000043.1:10340-11417 GCA_003535775.1 Fidelibacterota bacterium
CATACCCCTACACAGCAGCCACAAAAATCACACTTATTTTCCTCTATTTGGATCATAGCTATTTATTTTAACCTTTTTTTTGATCAACAGAAAATGTTGGAAATACTATCCCGTAGCGGAAATAATGGTAATAACGCAAAAAATAAAAAAGTAGAAATAAAGGAATCAAAAACCATCCTTGCCGCATTGCTACAAAAATTGCCATTATTAAAATTGGAAATATCCTCGCACGTTGAACATGCCGACCATGTTTCATGAGAAAAGAAACAAAGGGAAATGGGAATGCAACTGCAGATGCGGTGCTTATCACAGGATCATCCAGTGCAAAACCAATTATTGTTGACATAATCAGTAAAACCGATGCACCCAAACAGTATTTCCAGCGTTTTTTATTAGAAATTACGGTATTTTCACCTGTATCCTTATCTTGGCGAATTGGAATGCCATAAATAATAAAAATCGCTAAATAAGCCAAAACATAAGGAACAGAATGAGGTGCACCTGTCATTATATTCCCACCCCATCCAATCAGAAACATACCTGCACTGAAAAGAAAATGGACAATAAATTTTGAACTCATTATTTGTTCCTGCCCATATCCGATTAATTCATTTTTAATCAATAATAATATGGATAAGGTAGTAATTAGAATGAGCGATATTACGCCAATGAACCATCTTGAAAAATCCCAAAATAAAAAACGATCATGATGTCCAGAATACGCAGCCATTCCTGCTGCAAAAAGAATCCAAAATCCAAACCAAAACAACGGTTTCCACCTCATGAAACCATCAAAATTTTCAGAAAACGCTGAAAGCGATTTATATGCAGCGGATTCAGAGGGGACTATACGAGAAATAATCATTGGATAAGTTTTATTCCAAATAAAACGTCAAAAATTTCAATTAGAATAATAAATCCAACAATAGAAGCAGCAATCCCTAAAAGGATTGTTATGAGATTTTTAGAGATGGTCATTTTATTCATTCCGCTTTTAAATTCATCCATAAATTGGTTCACACCCCATTTTTTCAAGATAAATATCGCTGTCAGCATACCACCGATGGGAAGCATGTA
>DPYO01000224.1:0-3148 GCA_003535775.1 Fidelibacterota bacterium
TACCCTGCTCCAGGGATTTATCCTGTCAGTCTGACAGTTATAGACAGTTATGGTTTATCAGCTGGTGGAGATACAACTACTAATATTTCTGTATATCCTTCTGAGGATCCTCCTTCAGCTAACTTTCACTGGGTAGCAGACTTATTACAAGTTACATTTACAGATCTATCGGTGGCAGGGGATACTACCATTACCAATTGGAGCTGGAATTTTTGGGATGGAAATACCAGCACTGAACAAAATGTAGTTCACACGTACGCAAGTGCAGGAACATACAGCGTATCCCTTACTGTAACCGATGCAAATGGGTTATCTAATATTTCTACACAGAATGTAACGGTGACATCTGTTTTAGTTGGCCCCACCGCTAGTTTTATTCATTCCGGCCCATATTTAACAAAACAATTCAATGACGACTCTGATCCTGGAGATGGTGACATCATTAGCTGGGTATGGGATTTTGGGGATGGAAATACCAGCACTGAACAAAACCCAGTTCATGAATATGCTAGTGCAGATACCTTTATTGTGAGTCTTACTGTGACTGATGAAAATAATTTAACTGATACTTATTCTGGTTCTGTCATCTCAGTAGAATATCTACAAACTGGTCCATCGGCAGCTTTTGAATATTCAATTGATAATTATACAGTATCATTTACGGATATTAGTTCTGAACAAACAATTGTTGATATTGACACCACAATCACAATAGCAATTACTAGCTGGAATTGGGATTTTGGGGATGGTAGTACCAGTACAGAACAGAATCCTGTACATACATACAGTTCTGAAGGTATCTATAATGTCAATCTCACAATAACTGATGCAAACGATTTATCTGATAGCCACAGTGAACAAGTGGTATTAGGAATCTATTTTACAGCTTCTGTTAATGCGTCAGGTGGGGGAGATGAATATGATTTAACATTCGGTTTTTCTCCATTAAGTACTGATGGTTTTGATGCTAATTATTGCTTGGACTCTCAAGGCAATACTCTTCCAGCATACACAAACAGGACTTCTTGTTTGAGCGGTCCAAATGACAATGGTGAGTTTGGTGAGTGCCCAAGCTGTGGTGTTCCAACACAACTAACATTGAATGGTTGTGAAAGCAATGGATGCGAATGGATTTCAATTCATACTTGGGTAGAAGGTGATGCATATGCTCCTCCGGCGCCGCCGCCCCCTAATTTTGATGCCGCCCTAGGTTGGGACAACGATAGGTATTATACTCAGATACTTGCTGGACTTTATTCAGATGTAGGGGTAGAACATGTTTATGACATCGCACTTGGATATCCAGGTGACAACCTGATCACCATTACCTGGGATAACACAGGCTGGAGTGATTTAGGTACTTTTGTTCTTCAGGATGCTTTTGGGGGTGCGCTGATCAATGTTGATATGACAACAGAAAATAACTTGGAATTGACCAATCCCGCTTTCAACACATTAAAATTAAAAGTAACTCCTGCTGGGTCTGCAGGACGATCCCGTTAAATAATACTTTTTGCTCTTTTATTTTACCCTATAAAAAAAGCAGGAATCACGTTGGAAACCTGAATGTGGGGGAGACATCCAGTCTTCACAGAGCATGTCCCTGCTTGAAATACGAAACAAAATTATATCAGAACACAAACATGGTCAAGGTATTTTTTTCACCACTCTGGTTTTTCTGATAAGATCCCTTTTGATAATGAGCTTTACAAGGTAACTTTTCTCATTATTTCGAATGTTAAAAATATCCTATTATGCTTAATCAATTAATCCAATGTGATCATAGACTCTTTCATTATATAAACGGCACTTTATCCAATTCTTTTTTTGACTGGTTCATGCCTGTCATCACCAATCAGAATAATTGGATACTACCACTTCTTGTGTTGATTTATTGGCTCCTTTTTCGCGGAGACAAACGGGGAAGAATTACTTTTGTCATCCTCATTGTAACCGTTATTTTTATTGATGCAGTCGCAGCTCAAATTATCAAACCTTTTATAGGAAGAATAAGACCCTCCCATGCAATGCCTGAGATGATAAATCTTTTGGTTCCACGTGGGGGACAATTCAGTTTTGTATCAAACCACGCAGCGAATGCGTTTGGGCTTTCGGTAATCCTTGGTTACTTCTACCCCAATTGGAAGTGGAAAGTGACTGCACTTGCGTTCATTATTGCTTTTAGTCGCGTTTATGTGGGAGTTCACTATCCAGCAGATATATTCTTTGGTGCCCTGTTCGGATATGGCTCTGCCTGGATGATATTAAGTTTCTGGGTGATAATAAAAATGAAAGAACTAAAGAAAGGCAGAGATTGGGTGTGGTATGAAACCTGAAAATCGGAGATCCAGGTTTCCCGAAAAAAATCAAATATCAGTTAGGGAGTGATCCTTTCGGCGGCTTGACTCCAAACCCGGAAAAACGATCCTGCCCTGGTGTTTTGATTTCACCATGTTTGCTCTCGAATTTCTTGATATTTTCACCAAGGGCTCTAAGAAATGCCTTTGCGTGAGGAGGCGCCATCACAATTCTGGAATGAATTTTTGCTTTCGGTACTCCAGGAAGAAGACGTGTAAAATCCATAACAAATTCTGCTGGGGAATGGGTCACAACAACAAAGTTAGAGTATTCTCCTCCGCTTACACTTTCATCTAGTTCAATATTTATCTGTTGGGTATTTGGTTTTTTCTCCATAATAATCCTACTTTCCTAAAATTAATATCCTTTAAATCCGTCCTGGTTAAAATCTTCCCAGTCTTCATCAAGACCCTTAAACTCTTCGTATGAAGGTTCTTTATATTTCTCTTCATCCTCACTTTGCTGCCTTACCATTTCATTTTCATAGAGGCTGAAAGTTTCTTTCCTCTTCTCAAATTTGGATGGGTCTAATTCCTCTTCATCCTCCGGAGCAAGTCGTTCAATATCTTCGCTGTACACTTCCACATCAAAGAAATCAAGATTTTCTACAATACCATTTGCCATCAAATATTCCAAAAAATCCAAGAATTTCCTATCGCGTAAATCTGTTTTGCAACTAATACAACACAAGGAGGCTCTGAGGTCTAATTCCTCTAGAGTTGTTTCACAAACTGGACAAATAATTCCTTCTAACATTTATATCCTCTGCTAAAATCGGGCGACAATATAA
>DPYO01000224.1:3535-5210 GCA_003535775.1 Fidelibacterota bacterium
TTTCTGAACAAACAGAGATCTGTATAATTCTCTTTCTGCCGCTGAAAAAGACAGCCCCCGCCTAGATTTAACCGTCTCCCCCGTTTTAATAAACGTTTCTATTTTAGTGGATACATGTTTCCCATTCATAAACCATGTAAATGGTTGAATAAATCTTGGTGGAAATTCCTTGGAGACAATGTTGCATCCAATTCCAATTGAAGTACCCGTATTCAGTTGTGTCCCAATAGCTGTTTTGGAGTGATCACCTATAAAAGACCCGATAAAAAGACTTCCCGTATCGATGACCTTTCCATTCACTCTAACCTTAACAGAAGTATAATTATTTTTCAGATTACTGTTATTTGTTCCTGCTCCCAGATTGATCCATTCCCCAAGGAATGCATCCCCAAGATATCCATCATGTGCCTTATTAGACCATCCTTGAATTATTGTTCCTGCTACTTCACCTCCCACCCGGCAGACAGGTCCTAAAACGCTTTCTTTTATTTGAGAATGGGGGCAGATAATTGTCCCTTTTCCAATAAAAAGAGGACCTTTCAGATATGAAAACGAACCAATCTCCACATTTTTTTCTATGATCACAGAACCTTTTGAAGCATCAATTACAACTGCTGGATTGATCTTGTTTGATTCTTCAATCCAGATATTACTGGGATTGATGACCTGCAGGTTCTGGTTACTGTTAACAATTTCATTTCTCTTTAGAAAATGTCGGGTGTCCTCTGCCATTGTCCAGGGGATTTTCTGGAGAATTTCCCATAAATAATTCACAGGAAGACTATCCAATTTCGTAGTGGCAAGATCTAATTGTAAATCCGCTGATACAGGTCCTCCCGCATTCATCCAATCATTTCCCTCCTGCTGAGATAAATTTGCACCAATCTGCATATCCTCACTTTGAAATATTTCACTTGAAGTCTTCGTAATCTGCTTTAAGTCATCTTCCCTCCAGAAAACATTTCCCAATAACCATATCCCATGTTTAATATCATCAGGATTAACTTCCAAATCAGGATACATTTCCCTGGCCAGGTTCACCAGATTCTCTCGCACAATTAAGGAGACATCTGCTGAATCGGGAATCAATTTAAAGAGCCGTTCCAAGAATGTGAACGGACCACACCGAAGATCAAAAGCTGGTCGCGTAAGAGACAGTGGTTCAAAATCCTCTGCCCACTTATTTTCGTAAATATAGTATTTCATGCTAACCCCAATAATTGTTCCATTTTAAGATAACTTTTTTCCAGAAAAGCAGCCTCCTTCAATTCTAAGGTTACATTGTAATAATGATCGGCTAATCGTGAATCAAAGCCGATCCTGATTGAGGCATTGGAAGCTCGAGCAAGGCAGGCATGAACCGGATTAAATTCCGGATCAAGGTCTGCAATCCCTTCTGGATTTAATTTACAAATTCGATTCTCCAACGGAAATTGGGGAAGACCCCATTGATCAAGTCCTTCTTCATTATACATTTGGATTCCTGTGTTTATCAGTTTCAGATAACGTGTACCTGCTTTCTGTGAACATAAAAATCGGATTTCAGTTCCATTTAATTCAGAATGACTGATAGATTTTATGAAATATTCCACAATTCTGATATGCTCAATTTTATCAGGAAGAAAGAACAAGATCGATCGTAATTTGTCTTTGGATGAGGATAACTTCACTGCCT
>DPYO01000159.1 GCA_003535775.1 Fidelibacterota bacterium
TCAGGAAATGTGATCAATGCTTCGTTGATTCAGCGGGGCAAGGCAGGAGAAGGGGAAGGCATTAAAAAAGAGCAAGTAGTCCTGCGGAGGAAGAAAGATAAAAAACGTATAAAAATAAAAATATCAGACCTGAGTAAAAGCGACCAGAAATTCCTGAATAAACTAGTCTGGGATGGAAAAAAAGTAGGGTCCCTCTTAATAAAATCGCTTAGTGAAGAAGACCAAAAATTAATTAATACAGCAAATGCTTCCATTCGAGACAAGCCTGGAAAAGGAAGAAGGAAGATCAAGATTGGCCAGCCTTATGCTTCTCTTCGGATCAAGGCTGGTTTCTCTTTCACTCAATTCGTTCATGGTCGCGTAGATCCGGCAGAAAATGATGATGAAATAGATGTTTACTCCATCACGGACCGGATTAATGGCTCGGAAGCAATTGGATTTTATGTGAAGCTAGAGGGTATAACAGATAACAAAAAGAGTAAATCTTATTTACAGTTCAATTCATCGGGCAGCGGATTCAAATCTATAGGTTTTGGACTGAAACACAATATCTGGAAGAGCGTCCATCTGGGTCTAGACTGTGCGCTGTATCCTAAAGGAAGTAGTATCGAGTTTCGGCCTCTAAAGACAGATGCAGATAAAACCTGGACATGGTACCCCGGTGGTGAAGGTGGCATTTTGCTGATTGCCCCGTACCTGTCCGTTCAATTTTAATTAGGGTTCAGTGCAATGATTGAAAATATTCGTTTTTATTTTTTTGTTTCTTTTACCATATTTTTTTCTGTGGTGGCAGGGCAGACAGAAAATTTTCGGGCTGTAAATGATAATATTTTACTTGAAGAAGATGAAGCAATGCTCATCGATGTACTGAAAAATGATAAGCTGACCAGTCGTGATAACCTGGACTTGAAACTACTTTCCAAGCCCAGTCTTGGGACTGTTGATCAACAGGGGTTTAATATATTTTTTACCCCCAATGTAAATGTGAACGGCGTGGATGAGTTTCAGTATATGATTGATAATGGGTTTTCCATGGATACGGCCAGGGTTAAAATCACGATTGTTTCCGTGAATGATGTTCCAACTGGGGTAGAGTTAATAAACAGCACTGTTATTGAAAATGGACCGGATGGTGCTCTTATAAGTCAATTGACTACCATTGACCCGGATCTGGATGATACTTTTACCTATTCTTTTTCCAAGAAAAGAGAAAGTGATAACGAGTATTTCTCCATCAAGGATGGCTTTTTATATAACGATATCAGTTTTGATTATGAGTTGCGTGACAGCTATACACTTTTGGTAAGAAGTAAAGATAAAAGTAATAAAAAAGTTACTAGTGAACTGGTTGTGACTGTCACCAATATTAATGAAGCACCACAATTTATTGATCAAAAGGAAATGACAATCACCCATTTGGAGGGATCTGGAAAAATCGTTGCCAAACTGATGGCAGAAGATCCAGACATCGATCAGGATTACGTAAAATATAAGATTGTTGGTGGTGATGATAAGGCACGCTTCAAGATTCTCAGGGATGATGAACTAGCATTTATCAGAGACCCGGATTTTGAATCCCCAATAGACATGGATGGAGATAACACCTATAAAGTTACGTTCCGGGCAGTGGATTCCAAGGATAAAATGCTATTTTCTGATGGTTCAGCAACGATCATAATAACGGATGAGGAAGAGAAGATTATAGAAAGCTTGGACAGCAGAAAATACGTTGCCTGGACCGTAGATCATATGCCTTATCATATCCTGATGGAAGATGCCATCATAGACTATATCAATCTTCGCTCTGCATATAGTGCGGATAGTGATGGATTATTTATTGCGGGAGGGACAGAGGAAACCATCAGTGAGTTGCAGCCCAGCGACCAAATAATTATTGTGCAGGAAAAAGGAAACACCGAACAGATCCATGAGATCTGGTATGGCAATGGTCTTGATTATACGGTTATTGATCGAGAGAGAGTGGACTGGGTATTAAGCCAGAATATCCAGCAAGTACTCATCGATAAAAATCAATACTTAACCAGTGAATCTGAGATCGTTTTCTTTAAGGATGAAAACGAACGACTAATGGCTGGCTACAGCTCCAAATTCTCGGTGTGGCATCCTAATAATTTTATCATGTCCCTGCAGTCCTTTTCCATGCGGTCCAACATGATACAATATGCCACGAATATGTCCATTGGCAATGAGCTTATTGGTTTGCCTGGTGCCCTTTCCGGATCAACAGAACTTGGTGTGGCCACCCACAATTCAGAATTTGGGCTGCGCCTGCCGGTTAATTTTGATTTAGGCTCACTGGGATCAATGAAAAATGCAAAATATTTGAGTCCCGATTATCTAGGGCTTTATTCTAAAGTCAACATTGATAACATATTCTCATCGCGAACGGACTTTCATGCGCTCATGGGGTTCTCATTTTATCCGAAAACCATCGGCAGTATGGTTCAGGATACAGTGTTTTTCAACACGGATAGCATTGAACATGATAATCGCTTTATAAACATCCTGGATATGTATGCATTGATAGCTACTACAATTGAAGTGCCAGTTAAAGTGCCTTTTTTTGCAAAAATGACTACAACACCGGGATTACACTACCTAAAGGTTGCCCACAGGACCAGAGGCGAAGAAGGTCTCTACGAACGGAATTTTTTCCAGTCCGAAGAAGATGAAGGTATTTCAAAAATTGAGAAAGGACGCTCATTCAGCCGTTATATCAGTGCTTACATTCGTTTTGATATCTTGGGCAATATCGGCCAAAAACCTGAATTCCTTGAAAGGATAAAATATTTTGATTTTATCAATATCAGCAATGTGCCTTTTTATGAACTATCTTTTCAGTTCATTTCGTCACTGAATATGATTACAACCTTAAATCTAAATATTCATGATAAACTGGCATTCACAATCACCAGGTATAAAACTACGGGAGATGATATTCAGGGGAACTGGCTGGCAGATAAAAATACCTGGGTGGGGCTTAAATATCATGGGAACTTTTAATCTATATATATAGTCTGAAGCTCGAAGACTTATAACTATAAGGGCTATAAAATAAAGTATTGAAGTAGTAATAGTTTTATGAATCTGGGTATATATCCACCCATCGGGCTATGATACTGACCTAAATCCACAAACAAAAATACTCGATGTTCATAAGCTATGATAATTCATCTTCAAGTAGTTTCAGAACTCTGTCAATATCTTCAGACGTTATTCCGTAATGAGTCACCATCCGAAATATTCCAGGACTTATTTGAAAAAACAAGACCCCATTACCGGCCATTCTTTCCAAAAAGGTTTTACCATTCTCAGTCTTTATTTCAAAGTACACAATGTTTGAATGAATATTATTCAGATCGAGAAAAAGACCAGAAATATTTTGAATGCCTTCTGCTAATTTTCTAGCATTTTCATGATCATCCTTTAGTCTTTCAATCATGATATCCAGCGCTTCCAACCCTGCAGCTGCGATAATACCAGCCTGCCGCATCCCTCCCCCTAAAGATTTTCTAATTCGCCTTGCCTTAGCAATAAATTCCTGCCTGCCGCAAACCAACGAACCTACCGGAGCTGATAATCCTTTTGAGAGACAGAAAGAAATGGAATTTGCAACACTTACCAGCTCTTTTACTGAGGTGTTTAAGGATACTGCTGCATTAAAAATTCGGGCTCCATCTACATGAATTTTCAAATGATGTTCTTTTGCAATATTCGATACAGAATTCATATAGGATATAGATAATGGTGCACCGAAGCAGCGATTATGAGTGTTTTCCAGACATATCATTCCAGTTTCAGGGAAATGATCATCTTTTGTTCGAATTGCATTTTTAATATCAGTTAAGTCAAGTGTCCCATCCCTCTGGTTTCTTAATTGTCTGGATTGAATTCCTCCATAGGTTGATACTCCCCCTCCCTCATAAAGAAATGTGTGAGATTGATCCCCAAGAATAATTTCTGTTCCCCTGGCACATTGGGACAGGATACTAATTAAATTACCCATTGTACCGCTTGGTACAAAAAGAGCTGCTTCTTTCCCAGTAATTTCTGCAGCACGCTCCTGTAATGCATTCACGGTTGGATCTTCCCCAAAAACATCATCACCAAGAGGAGCAGAGGAGATAGCTTTCTTCATGGAATCTGAAGGAAGTGTAACTGTATCGCTTCGAAGATCAATGATTTTCATATTTAATTATTTCTAATAGTTTGATTCACTTATTTTTAGTTCCGTTTGTAATTGTGTTAAATTGTAATAACTGTTATAAACATAAAATTTAAGGTAAAAGAATGAATAAAATTGATTATAATAAGGAACTGGATTGCACCGGGCTTAATTGTCCATTACCCATCCTGAAAACGAAAAAACAAATAGATGCTATGGAAACAGGGCAGATCCTGAAAATGGAGGCAACAGATCCAGGATCTATTAATGATGTGAATGCCTGGACAAGACATACAGGTAATGAATTGGTTTCCCAAACAGAAGATGGCGATATTTATATTTTTTATATTAAAAAATCCTGACTCCTAATTTTTTTGGTTAACATTATACTATGGTCTAGTCAAGGTATACAAAACAGTAAAAAGTAAAAATTAAAGTCGAAAATAATTCAAAACATTATTATATAAATCGATTGCAATAAAAGAGATTAAATGTCATCACTAAAATCTTATTCTGCAGATGATCTTTTTAGCTTTTTGATACAGAAAGAAGACGTGATTGTTCTGGATGTCAGGAATGAAGAAGATTTTGGACGGTTTAGTGTAGAAGGTCCCTTTCCATTCGATATGGTCAATGTGCCGTACTTTGATTTCATGGAAGAAGAAGATGCATCCGTAGCTAAAGTCTCTTATGACAAACCTGTAAAGGTGGTTTGTGCTAAAGAAGGATCAGCACAATATGTTGGTGAGATTCTGATGAATCATGGATTCAAAGATGTAGCTTTTTTAACAGGCGGTATTAAAACTTGGGGCAACATGCTGACACCAAAAAGAATCAATCCAGAATCAGATGATTATGCCTTATACCAGTTTATTCGTCCCGCTAAAGCCTCTTGTAATTATGGACTTCTATATAAAGGAGAAATGGTCAATTTTGATCCAAGTAGGAATTATGATTTTTATCATTCTTTTGCTCATAGTCAGAATGTAAAGATTGTACGTACCTTTGAAACACACCTTCAGGCAGACTATATCAGCGGAAGCAAAAAGATCGCTGATGTAACTGGGGCAGAAATTATGGCAAATGTGGATGATTTTAAAGATGCCTCCTTTCAATACAGTGGGGTAAAGGATGGCGAATCATATTCTGTGGGTGGCGATGGTCCTGAAATCAAAGTTCTTCATTCCCCCGGACACACACCGGGAAGCACCAGCTATATTATTGATGATAAGTATTTTATTACCGGTGACACGGTGTTTATTCTTTCTGTGGGCCGTCCCGATTTAGGAGGCAAGGCAGAAGAGTGGTCCGTGATGCTTTTTGATACGCTCACCAATAAGGTTCAAAACCTTGATAAAAAACTGAAGGTTTTACCTGGGCATTTTATGGACTGGAACGAAGCAAATGATAGCTTGCTATTTGTGGAAAATCTTGGTGAAGTGATCCATCATAACGCGGGTATTTTTAAAATTGCCACACCGGAAAATTTTACCCAGTACATAATGGATAATATGCGTAAATCACCTGAAATATATGGAGAGATCCGCAAGGTAAATGTCGGCTGGCTGGATGTAGATATGAATGAAGCGGATATCATGGACCTGGGAAAGAATGAATGCGCTGCAGCAGTATATGGAGCAAAGAAAGGGTAAGCTTGAACTACGGATTTGTTATAGATAATCGTTTGTGTATCGGCTGCCATGCCTGCACCGTGGCTTGCAAAAGTGAGCACGATGTGCCTATTGGCGTCAATCGCACCCACGTGAAATACATTGAGAAAGGTGAATTCCCTAAAAGCACGAGGGAATTTTCGGTTCATCGTTGTAACCATTGTGCCGATGCGCCGTGTGTAGAAATATGTCCTACAACTGCACTTTATACGCGA
>DPYO01000032.1 GCA_003535775.1 Fidelibacterota bacterium
AGCCAATGATCGGCCATCACCTGCATTCCTGAATATTTGCCACCCATATTTTACAAACACTGTTTCTGAAAAAGAAAACTGTGCAATTCCAAAAAAACTCAGAAATATTAGTTTTTTCATTAATCCGCTCATAATCATTTCATATAAAGATTGAGACAGAAAGATATTTCCTACAGTCCATGCTCTTTTTTTAATTTATCCAAAGTCTGTAGGGCTTGAATAGGGGTCATTTTGTCCAGATCAAGTGCTGCAATGGCCTTTTTCAACTCATTTTCTTTCTGCTCAAAGATGGATAACTGATTAGACGCAGGAATGGGCTGTCGCGTTCCATGGATATTCTCTTGGCTGATATGAAAGTTTAATATCTCCTTTGCTCTTTCAATTACTTCAGATGGTAATCCAGCCATTTGAGCTACATGTATCCCATAACTTTTATCGCTTATTCCAGGTAAAATTGTACGAAGAAAAACTATCTTATCGCCAAATTCCTTCACTGCTGCCTGAAAATTTTCCAAACGTTCCAAGGTATTTTCAAGAGCCGTCAACTCATGGTAATGAGTTGCGAAAAGGGTACGAGCACCAACATTTGAATGATTATGAAGATGTTCCGTTATTGACCAAGCGAGTGACAATCCATCAAATGTGGCTGTTCCCCTTCCAATTTCATCAAGGAGGATGAGACTCTGGGGGGTTGCATTATTTAGAATATTCGCTGCTTCATTCATCTCAACAAGAAAAGTACTTTCTCCTCCAGCAAGATTATCACTTGCACCCACCCTGGTAAACAGGCGGTCAGCGATGCCAATTTTTGCTTTCTTTACTGGAATAAAGGAACCAATTTGGCTCATTAATACCAAAAGTCCAACTTGGCGAAGATAAGTGGATTTTCCTGCCATATTTGGTCCAGTGATCAAATGTATTTGACTGGTTTTTATATTCATCAAGGTGTCATTTGGAATAAATCGCTCGGTAGCAGGGAGAAGTTGTTCTACTACAGGATGCCTTCCTGCTTTTATCTCCAGACTGGGCTCCGTAATTAGCTTAGGTCTTACATAACGATTTCTGACTGCCTTCGCAGAAAATGAGGATAACACATCCAGACGATTTAATATCTTTGCGTTAACTTGAATATTGCGGGTTTCCTGCAAAATATCCCTGCATAATTCCTCAAATATCCGGATTTCAATTGATTCAATTTTTTCTTCAGCTGATAAAATCTTCTCTTCATATTGCTTCAACTCCGAGGTAATATATCTTTCAGAATTTACCAATGTTTGTTTTCTGGTATAAGAATCAGGTACCTTGTGCTGGTGAGTCTTTGTAACCTCAATATAATACCCAAATATTTTATTGAAACCAATTTTCAGAGATGGAATTCCCGTAGCTTCCCGCTCAGATTTCTGAAGATCTGATATCCATTGTTTCCCACCAGATGAAAGTGATCGGAGTTCATCCAACTCCTTATCAACACCTTGAATAATGAATCCGCCCCGTTTCAGACTTACAGGTGCATCTTCTCTTACTCTACTAACGATGAGTTTCACTGTTTTTTGCAAATTCTTGAACTGACTTGATAACTCTGCAAGTGCTTTCTTACTAGAATCTTCCAATTCCTTTTTCAGGAATGGAATTAAATCCAGGCTTGATCCAAGTCCCCACACATCTCTTGGGGTCGCTTTCAATCTGCTGATCTTTCCAAGAATTCGTTCAAGGTCAGATATTTTCCCTAAATAATTTCTAATAGCATGCAGAGATTTTTTCTTTTGAACAAAAGCCTCAACAATATTTTGCCGAATATTCAAACGGGACAAACCTGTCAATGGCTGATTTAACCACTGCTTCAAAAGGCGGCCACCTCCCGCTGTTACAGTCTCATCTAAAGCACCCAACAACGTCCCATGAGTACCCTGTGTAGATAACGATTGAAATACTTCAAGATTTCGGAGTGTAAAACCATCAAGACTCATGATTTCTTCTTCAAAAATAGGTCGAACTGATGTGACATGATCAAGAGTACTGTTTAGAGTATTCTTTATATGATATAAAACGACCCCGCCAGCCGTAATTCCATGCACCAGACCATCACAACCAAATCCCTTCAATGAATTTGTTTCGAATTGATTTGTGAGAGTTCGATGGCTTTGATCAAAATTGAAGAGCCAATCTTCTACTTGAGTCACAAATGGTTTGAGTTCACGATACCAATCGGTTGTTGAATAAGTACTATTTTCACTCAAAAGAATCTCCCTGGGTGTAAATTTTCTCAGAGATTCTGTAAGCTGGGAAAGGTCGCATTCTCCTAAAAAAAATTCCCCGGTGGATTGGTCTAAAATAGCATATCCTACATTACTATGATGAAAATATACACTGGCGATGTAGGTATTGGATTTCTGATTCAACGCCTGATCAGAGGTAATAGTCCCGGGAGTTACAACCTCAATCACTTCACGCTTCACAATTCCTTTTGCCAATTTTGGATCCTCAACCTGCTCACAAATAGCTACTCTATGCCCTGCATTGACCAGTTTAGGAAGATAATTATCCAAAGCATGATGTGGAAATCCTGCCAGAGGAACATCAGAGGCAGCTCCATTTGCTCTCTTGGTGAGAACGATACCAAGTATCTTAGCCGTAATTTTTGCATCTTCATTAAATGTTTCAAAAAAATCCCCCATCCGGAATAGAACTATACTTTCCGGGTGTTGACTCTTCACTTCAAGATACTGCCTCATCAGCGGTGTACCAGGAATCTCAGGTTTTTTACTCACAACCTGTCGCCTTTAATCCGTTCATTCTCTTCACGGAAAGTGAACCCGATTTTATCCAGATATTCAAGGAGAGGAATAGCAGTTTTTCGAGTAAGATGGGTCAATATTTTAAAATCCGGGACACTCAGTTTTTCCTTTAATAAAAAATATGATTTCAGCATGGAAATAAGTTTATTAAAATTCGATTTTTCCAACCAAAGTCCAGCTTTTATTTCAATCGATTTTTCCTTTCCTTTTAGTACATGGAGTAATTCCAAAATAGATTCATCCTCTAAATGGGTTTTTTCCAAGATATCATTCAAGGATTGGGGTGCAAACTTGCTTTGTGCTAATACTTCAGAAATCAAATCTGCTTTCTTCTGGTCGCTGGAAGAAAGGGAAATTTCATAATCTCTAAGGGCATATCCTGCTTCGATTGGCAAAATTAAATTTTTGTTCACACAATCATTTACAACCATTGTAAACCATGATTCACTAAAACGTAGTTCCTTCCGAATAATATCTCCATTGATAGATTTTCGATATGGATGCTGTTTGTGGAATTGCTTTATTCTTTCCAAAAACACCTTCTTGGCAAACGAAAACTTTTCTGGATTGTATACCAGCTTATTTCTTATCTCCAATCTATTTTCAGTAATAACCTGTTGAATATCCTTAATAGAACAATGAAAAACCCTTCCCCATTCCATTTCTGTTTTGGGTTGTGTCCAAAACCGATCTATAAATTGGTTAAATCGCTGTGATCTAACTGTAGATAGAGTATTCATCCAATTACGTATTTCGTTCCATTTTCCTTTCGGATTCGGATCAAGTATAACTCCGCCACCAATAGTATGCATAGGAGAATAAGAGCGCATGACAAACCGATCATCCATTGCTGCAACCAGAGGTTTTTCTAACCTGATTAACATTATACCTGAGTCCCCTGTTTTCAGACGTTTTCCTGAAATAGTTACACGTCCAAGAACTTCTGCAGTCCCCAAATGAATTCGAACTCTTTGTTTGGATTTCAATTCCCATCCAATTCCCGGAATCATTTGAACATGAGCAATAAATATGGAAGTTGAAGCAATCCACCCCGATTGGACTAACTCAGCACCGCGCCATGCCTGATTTTTCTCAATACCTACTACATTCACAGCAGCCCGGTCACCCATGGATACTGTTTCTGTTTTTTCACCATGACTCTGAAGCCCTCGTACTTTGCATTTTTGCCCAACAGGCTGACAATAAATCTCATCACCAACTGAAAGACTACCAGAAATGACCGTTCCTGTTACAACAATACCAAATCCGATTTTTCGGAATACCCGATCTATGGGGAGTCGAAAAAATCCCCGGTCCACAGTAAACCTCACTTTTCCAGCCTCATGTAACAGTGCCTGTCTCAATTCGGAAATCCCGGATTCTGGATTTACAGAAGTACGAATAATAGGGGCAGATTCTAGATTGGTACCAGCTACAATTTCATGTATTTCCATTTCAACAAGATCAAGCCAATCCGGATCGCTAACCATATCCGTTTTTGTGAGTACAATCACACCCTGAGGAATACACAACAAGGAAAGGATTTGAAGATGCTCCTTAGTCTGAGGCATGACACCATCATCCGCTGCCACGACAACCAGAGCAATATGAATAGTCGAGACACCAGAAACCATGTTCCTGATAAACTTCTCATGTCCAGGAACATCAATAATGGTAATATCTTTATTGAGGAATGCAAAACCTAAATCAATGGTCATACCGCGAGATTTTTCTTCTTGAAGACGATCTGTATCAATCCCTGTTAAGGCCTTGACTAATGCTGTCTTCCCATGATCAATATGACCGGCAGTCCCGATGACAATTTGATTCATTACTTAAACCTGGTTTATTACATCAATCAGAAGTGCAACCTGATTGGGTAAAATCGTCTTCAAATCGATGAAGAAACGATTGCCGGATATGTACCCTACAACAGGAGTTTTTCCAGTCCGAAATCGGTACGCTAATTCTGATATTTTTTGGTTCTTTGGGTGAAATCTCAAGGCCATGCTTTCAATTTCACAAGCAGGTAAAGAACCACTCCCAGCTTCAACAGTTGATTCAATTAAAACGATACCTAATCTGGATTTCCTTTTTGTAGAAATACTCTGAATTATTTTTCTGCCGCGTTTCTTTAACATGACCCTTTTGGTTGATAAGAGTAAAAGCGTCAAATTATCCTTGGTGACTTCTTCAGAACGGTAAGTTCTGAGAGTTTCTTCCATAAGAGCAATGGTAAATTTTCCACATCGAATTGTCCGATAAATCGGGTTTAGTTCCATCCGTTTCAGCAGTCGATTTTTTCCAACAATTATCCCCGCTTGGGGGCCCCCCAACAACTTGTCACCAGAAAAGGTGATCACCACTGCACCAGATTTGACAGCATCCTGAACGGGGATTTCCTCGGGGAGACCTCTTTTTGAAAGTTTGATCAATGCACCGCTACCCAGATCTGCCATTACCGGGATGTGTTTCTTTTTTCCCAATTCAACCAATTCATGTAGAGAAACCTCCTTTGTGAACCCCTTTACAACATAATTGCTCGTATGAACCCAAAGAATTAACCCTGTCTTCGTGTTGATTGCTTTTTTGTAATCATTCAAGTGTGTCCGATTTGTTGTACCCACTTCTTTGAGTAAACAATTACTTTTTATGACAATATCAGGAATCCGGAAAGAACCGCCTATTTCAACTTCCTGTCCTCGGGAAATTATGACTTCCTTTCCTTCAGCCAATGTATTCAGAGCTAAAAGAACAGCTGCTGCATTGTTATTAACCATAAGGCTGTTTTCAGAACCCGTAATAGCAGTACAATGATCACGAACATGGTCAAGTCGATTGCCACGCGTACCTGTTTCCAGATTAAATTCTAAATTAGAATACCCTCCTAGACGATTTATAACATTCTTTAGTCTTGTCTTTTGGATAGGCGCTCTTCCAAATCCTGTGTGAAGCACAATCCCGGTTCCATTAATGATATTTTTTATGCTGGGTCGACAAAACTCTCTAACTTTTTGAACTATTTTCTTTGTGATTTCACTACGTGACTCAGGTAATTTATTTAACTTTGCCTGCTTCCGGAACCAAGAAATTTCCTTATTAATAAAATATGTTAAAATTCTATTATCTAGTCTATTTAAGTCTTTTATCTCAAGTAATACTTCAGATACTGATGGGAGATTTTGAAACTGAATTTTACTCATAATTGATCATAAAATTGAGGATATTAACATCCAATTCCAAGAGTAAACATTAAACCTTTTTTTTCAACAACCAGGCAAAACCAATAGCGGGTATAAGTATAATTGACATTGCAGGAAAAATTTTTGCTACTCCAAAATGTTCCGCAATAAGTCCGCCAATACCTGCTCCAAAGCCTCCTGCTCCGAAGCTAAAAAAGAAATTTATACCATATCCCACACCTCTATGCTTGCTTTGAGTAATTTGAGCAATGAGAGAATTTCCGATGGGCTGCATGCTAAAATGAACGATACCAAAAATAATACCGGAAAATATCATCATCATACCCGGAGTTAATCCGATCAGAGCAAGAAAAGGGACATTCAGTACCACAATGATAAACAATAAATAGGCCTTGTCAAATCGACTACCAAAATATCCTCCCAATAATTGCCCAATTATCCCGGATAAAAGTACAAGAGTGGTTAAGATTCCTCCCCTAAGAGTAGGTGACCCAGCCCACTCTACAGTCTGTAAAGTAAAATGCGTCGGTAAAAATGTTGTAAATCCGGAAAAAGTAATACCCATAAATATTCCAATGGAGTAATACAAAATCAGAGCCGTTTTATTGGTGACCTTTGTATTTCTATGATCTTCTTTAACAATCATTGTTTTCATTTTAGGAACTAGAAAAAAGGTAAAAATTGCTAAAACAAAATTTACAAAAGCAAGAAATCCAAAGGCTGCTCTCCATGAAATAAGAGTCGTGAAACTTGCGGCGATAACTGGAGCCAAAGCCAATCCCAGTGATCCGGCGATACCGTGCAATGCCATCCCTTTACTAATATTTGAAATCCGGCGGGATATCAATGTCAATCCTGCAGGATGGTAAATACTACAGAATAAACCAAGTAAAGCTAATCCCGTTGTAAGCATCCACAACGATTGTGACATAACAATCACCATTGTGGCAACTATTGTCCCTGCTTGGTAAATCAGCAACAGGACCCTGCCTCCAACTTTTGATTCAAAATACCCGGAAGGAATGGCACCAATGCCAAACATGAGAGCACTGAGGGTGGCTATAAATCCTAAAACATCCAAACCTACAGAAAATTCATTTTTCAAGACCAACAGGATACTTGGAAAAACAAGCATGAAACAATGAACTGATAGATGAGAACCAGCTATAATAGTCAAAATGAATTTTTCGTCACGATTCATTTTATTAAAAAAAAATAAAAGAATTTTATCTAGTGTATAAAAAAAATATCCTCATTTTATTATAAACAATTGAGGATATTAACAATATATTAAAAAACCTACCTTTTTTCGGTTATTCTTGATGCTTTACCAGTCAGTTTTTTCAAATAGTTCAGTTTTGCACGACGCACTTTTCCACGACGGTCAACTGTAATGGAGGCAATCAGTGGAGAGTGTAGAGGAAATATTCTTTCTACTCCGACCCCTCCGGATATTTTCCAGACTGTGAAGGTCTCCTCTATTCCTCCACCTTTTCGCCCAATTACTACTCCCTTGAAACGCTGAATCCTCTCTTTGCCTCCTTCCACGACTCGGAAATCCACGGATACCGTATCTCCAG
>DPYO01000040.1:0-7355 GCA_003535775.1 Fidelibacterota bacterium
AGAAATGCCACAGAGATATTAAATCGAGAGAAAGGAGAAAACCCCTATTTACTACATGAAGACCTTCAGGAAGCTATGCAAAACAATGTAGGGATTGTGCGCTCTGAGGAATTATTGAGGGAAGGGTTAGCACAATTGGATAATCTGAGGCGTTCAGTAAAAAATGTAAAAGCGGAGGGTGCTTCACAGTTTAACCCTGGCTGGCACGAAGCAATTGCCTTAAGAAATTTACTCATCACAGCTGAAGCAACAGCAAAAGCTGCACTCACAAGAGAAGAAAGCAGGGGTGCCCATACTCGAATTGATTTTCCTGATGAGAGGGACGATTTTTTAAATATTAATGTAGTCACCTATAAAGGCGAAGACGGATCGATGAAGGCAAAAAAGGTGAACCGGACTGAGCCTCCAGCGGAATTAAATCGCATTGCAAATTTATCTATAGAAGAATTAGAACAGGAAATTAAGATGGAGACAATCTAAGTTTGTGAGTATTCGAACATTCAAAATATTTAGAGGAACCGAGGAGAACGGAACAATGGTGGAATATCAATCCGAAGTTGACAAGGGAATGGTTGTGCTGGATGTGATTCATCGAATACAAACTGAACGTGCAAACGATATGGCTGTCCGTTGGAATTGTAAAGCAGGAAAATGCGGATCATGTAGTGTTGAGATAAATGGAAAACCAAAGTTAGCATGTATGACAAGAATGAATGAATATAGTTCTGATGAAGCTATATCAATTCGTCCTATGAAAACGTTCCCTGTCCTAAAAGATTTGGTTACAGATGTTTCATGGAACTACGAGCAGAACAAAAGAATTACCCCCTTTACACCAACCCAGGAACAAAAAAACAGAAATGGTGATTATGTGATGATGCAGGAAGACGTTGACCGTGTTCAGGAGTTTCGTAAATGCATTGAATGTTTTTTATGTCAGAATGTTTGTCATGTATTAAGAGACCACGACAGAAAAGATAAGTTTATAGGTCCGATGTTTATGATTCGCCTGGCGGGGCTGGATATGCACCCGCTGGACACAGAAGATAGGATTCCCAAGATAAGGAAAGATTTTGGGTCTGGAATGTGCAACATTACCCGGTGTTGTACAGATGTGTGCCCGGAACACATCCAAATTACTGACAATGGTATTATTCCATTAAAGGAGCGGGTAGTAGATAGATTTTATGATCCTGTTCTTTGGCTATGGAGGAAGCTTTTCCAAGGGAAATCAGTTTAGGTTAGAAAGAGACTCTTATTGTTATCCTTTCAGTTTAAAATTAACAGAGACTGAAGGATGATTAGTTAAGTCAGCTCTGTTTAAGACAATGAAGTTTTTTTCTTTATAACGTATGGAAAACATTGTCAACAGCGACTTGGTTAAAAACGAACTCTAGTTATTTTATTCTATGGATGGGCGTGGCTCTATACCCATGTTTCTTAATTTATTGTCTAATTTCTCAGCATGATTATTTAGTTGATCAATTCTCTCTCTCCTCCCAGAAAAGAATAAAGATCCATGGAAACTCTTCTCCTCTTCTTTCTTAGCTTCTTCTATAGGTGTTTCTATAGGTGCTTCTAACGTTTTTGATGCAACTATGTGTTTTATCACCTTCGATAAAATCCCCATGGTATTTTTTCCTATTAGGCTACTTTATTTCTAATGCTGATTCTACATCCCACAGTTTACAAAGCTCATTGAACATTGTTTTTTCATTTTTATGAATAACACCATCTATTAATATCATCGCCTTGATTACTTCAATGAAACTTTTCTTAATACCCTCACTGTCTTTTGTTTCATTTATGAGTTTTCCCATTTTCATAGTTCTTGATTTCATCTTATCGAATCCTTTAGAAATTATATTTTCGTTATCCTTTATTTGTGATTCAATTATCTTTTTTTCTTCATCTGTTAGTTCCCTCATTGTATTCTCAATGATTTCAGACTCTTTATCTGATACATCAAAATCACAATTCATGAACATATAAAGAATGTTAAACAAGATAACTTCTGCCGTGTTTATTTTGTTATTCATCTTTACTGCTTGATTTGTTTATGAATAACTCTCCTTATTTACTTTCTGAGTATAATAATATTTTTGGTAAACAGGGAATGGTTATTAAGAAACAAACAAAAACTCCTAGATAAAAATAAGCCATTTTTTTTGAAAAACTCTGAATTATCTATAAATAGGTTCTCGTGCTCTTGCGACGTTGTTTTTGGTATTATTTCATGACCACTGTCTTCAGGTTTGGTTGAAAAAACCTCTTCGCAACTCACAGACAACATGAGAAAGGACAATGAAAAGAAGGGGCTGGATAAATATATCTACAACATGAACGAAGGCCTCAATCTATAAGTCTCCCTGTTGAATTTTCTATCAAGATTTACGTACGTTGCATCTTTCTGGCTATTAATATGGTTAGCTATTCTCCATAAGGTCCGCCGTAGGCACCCATGTCGTTCTGGGAACCGTTATTGTTCTGGTATTCATCTCCTGGGTGTCCAGTATTGATACAGGGCGAATCGGGGCGTAAATGGAAATCTTCATTGGCCACTTCAAGAAACAGAGGATCCTCTGGAATGTTTCCGTTAGAATCCGTTGGGTCGGCATCCTTGAAACGACAGTATGCCACAACAGAAGCAGGGGTATCATTAGTTACAAGTAAATCAAACCCCGTATGCTCCGAGATAATATTATTCAAGAATATTACCGAGCTATTGGTAATGGAGACGCCCCCCAAGGAATCACCTGCGATACTATTCCCTACAATCGTGTTATTGATCACTTCTCCAGTGGCGTTGCTGATAAAGATGCCGCCCACATTATCGCCGACATTATGAAAGACAATATTGTTGTACAGGCTGGCATTTCCAGTTAGGTATAATCCGCCGCCTTGCCCTGGGGCGGTATTTTCAGAAATATAATTATTTTTTAAAATAGCGCTTCCGCTTGCATAAACACCGCCGCCAACATTAGAAGTACCATCCTTATAATAACGAAACCCCCCGGTAATTAAAAATCCTTGAAGCACACCCTTGTTGATATTGACACAACGAAAATAATCATCTGCAATAATAGATGTGGATGTAAAACCATGCGTTGATTTAATAACGACATTTTTTCCAAGAACCCCTAAAGAGCCATTGTATTCTCCCGGCGATACGATTATAGAATCACCATCATCGGTAATAGGGGTTGAAAAAGCGTGCTGAATTGTATCATAATCAGCCGGGACAAATAATTTGGTTGTGAGTGGAATGGTAGTTGATGCTTCACCTGAGCGAGCATTTCCGTTAATATCTGAAATACTGACGCGGTAATAAAACGTCGTATCATCATCCACCATATCTGTATAAGAAGAAATTGTAGGATTTGAAATTGTTGCACGTTTTATCCAAGTAGATTCAATTGCAGATCGTCTTTCTATAATAAAATGAAAAAAATCTTCTATAGTAACTTCGGTCCATGAAATTTCTACAATTGCAGAATCAACGATTCGTGTAATATCATGAGAAATACTAACTATAAAATATTGACTTTCATCGGTAGGGGTTGTGTCAAAAGGCCATTCACAGGCAAAGACTAGAAAAACCAGGAGATAGAACGGTAGTATCCTCACTGTTTAACCTTCTTATCTGAAAGGGTTAGTTTGAGGGAAAACAATGTTCTATAGGCCTCATAGTAGTTGAAAGGATCAGTAGAGTAGTGGGCATAGTCCACAAATGTGACCTGATCGGAAAAGAGGTTTCGTATTGAGTAGCTTACACTTGCGTCAAACAGCCAGATCGATTCTGTAAGCGTTAAGGTCAGATTAGTGTTTTCACGACTATCATATTGCCTGATCTCAACACCTCCTCGCTGATAGACCCGTGATCCTTCATAAACATGACTTAGGTTAAGATGAAATATCCCCTTTCGCCAATCGACAACAAAATGACTAATGGGGTTTGGCTTATCGGGAAAAACTTCTTGATTGCTGACATTCACTAGCGTGATATTTCCAATGAACTTTAGAGATCCCCCAAAAATTTCCGGCATTGTAAGCTTTGTGCCTAACTCAACGCCATTGACGGCTGCTATAGGTGTGTTGTATGGAATTGGTAGGATATCTCCAACCAAACGATACGCGATTTTGTCGATATAATGATTACGGAAAATACTCCCATTAATCACCAGTCGGTCAATAGCAACTGTAGTCAATTGTTCCCATACGAGTTCTCCTCCTACCTCTGTCGAAGATAGATGCTCTACAAACAAAGTATCAGTCAAGACACCTTGGAATAAGATGGCCTGTTCTTCCGAGTTCATTTCATGGAGGATTTCGTCGGCTTGATTACGTGTTGTAAACCATAGAAAATAGTCATTCAAAGTAGGGGGTCGCTTATTCCAGCCTTGGTTGAAAAAAAGGTTATATCTAAAGCGCGGAGTTGTGCCTCTAAGATAGGCTCCTAACCGGAAGGTACTCATTTCCACTCTTGATTCTTTTTCATAGAGGGTATCTTGTATAAAAGTTTGATTCCAGCTATTAGATGCTTGATTATATAAAGAATCAAATTCGGTTATAATCTGACGGTGGTTATATTTTGCTCGACTTGGACGAACACCTAATTCAAAACGGACCGACTCCATAGTGGGAGTGTCGGTCGGAGTCGTATAGCGCAAGATCCCGGCCCAACCTTTGTCTAGCCATCTTAGGCGTGCACTATCTTCCCAATTCTCTCTTGTGTCTTTAGGGATGATACGGTTGTCGCCGAAATACCATTGGTCTTCCATCTCCCACTGGAGTGTTCCGTCCCACCGATTCCAGCGAAAGGATTTGCCTATACGAAACGATTTGGTTTCTTCGGAAAGGTTTCGTGTGATATTATCAAAGAATGAGTCTTCCCATTCCCAGAGCCTAGTTCCATACTGTATTTCCCAGTCACGAGTGGCAAAAATTGATCCACTGAAACTTGCCCGATTTACCGCTAAATTATCCTTCGCAATAATAGCACCAGCAGGGAATTTTATGGAATTGCCAAGCGACAAATGCCTTGCCGAAATCTTCCCACCAGACAAGTTAAGCGTAGAAACGAGGTTATTAAAGAGGGATGTATAGAGTGTCCGGCCATCATATAACCGCGACTTACCGGAAAAACGACCACCAATTCCAAGGGAGCGAATCCGCAGACTGATGGCTCCCGACAAATCCTGATCTCTTGCATCGGTTAGACCAACATTACGGTATAGGGTTATTGTGTTGCTTTCGGGTGATCGTGAGGATAAATGAATCACACCCCCAAAATTCCCAGGGCCAAAGAAAACAGAATTTCCTCCTCTTATTATCTCCACGCTGGACAAATCCATCATGTCGATGGCAGAGAGGTCTGCGACGCCGTCCAGAGCCCTATTGAGCTTGGCCCCATCTAGGTAAACTGATATCTCATTGGCATTGCTGCCCCTAATGCTGGCCGCTTGTCGCCCTGATGTGGTAGTAGAGATTACGACACTGCTCATTTCTTGTAGCACCTCGCCGATGTCACGGATACCACGAACCTCAATTTGTTCCAAGGAAACGTCCTCTCCACGGCTGGATACTTCCCTCTCTATTTTTCTTCGATCACCTGTGATCAAGATCTCTTCTCCCTTCAATACCGAGGATTCCATCTCCATCCAGATTTCACTGG
Organism: Fidelibacterota bacterium; assembly: GCA_003535775.1. Classification (GTDB taxonomy): domain Bacteria; phylum Fidelibacterota; class Marinisomatia; order Marinisomatales; family UBA8229; genus UBA8229. The sequence goes on from DPYO01000040.1 coordinate 5,675, forward strand.
GGACTAAGACCGTGACCTCCTGTTCACTGTAACCGATATGTGAGACACGAATCTTGATAGGAAAGTCCCCTTGCCAATCAAATGAGAACACGCCTTTGTCATCAGTGGTGGTGCCCGTGTTTGTGTTGACGATAAGGACATTTGCGCCTACAATTTCTTCTTGTGTCTCTTTATTTACTACCTTACCTGTTATTTGCGCGTGTACCGCACTAACCACCAGCAAGACAAGGCAAACAAAAACAGTTACTCGATGGGTAGAATGGGGAAACATCGCTTGTCAATATAACTCTTCATATCCGGCTCCCAAAAGAGGGTTTGTTTTAGAGTTTCAAACTGATATATATAAACCTAGAGAACAGATTGTTTTTGATATTTTGACATCGCTATTGTCTTTAGCGTTGGTAGGAGAGACCCCTTCATGGCTCACGGATAACACAAGATAGGTCGGCAAGGATAGTAGGTAAATAAATTTACTAGTTCCAATTATCCTTTCAGTTTAAAGTTTACAGGTATTGAAATCCAAACCCCAACAGCGCGCTCTCTTTGTTTTGCCGGCCTAAAGCGTGTTTTGCGGATAGCCTCTATTGCGGCCTCATCTAGGCCCGTATTTGGAATTCCTTTAATGATTGTGGTTTCTATAACACGTCCTTTTTTATCAATGAAGGCCTGGATGAACACAGTACCTTCAATGCCGGCTTCTTGGGCAATTTCCGGATATTTTGGTCTAATTGGTGTTAGGGGGACCGGAGGATCATCATAAGGTATAAATTTAACCTGAGGGCCGGAAGGTGGTGGTGGAGGTGCATCCCATGCTTCAAAATCACTCAGGTCAGTTTCTTCAATAGTTAAATCATCTGCCAGATCTTCATCTTCAGATTCAATTGGTATTGATGGCCGCGCAGGCGGGGGTGGTCTTTCAATCTGCTGAGTTTGAGGGATATCGATCTGTTCAATAATAATTTGGTCATAATGTTCTTGAACTCCTTCGCCAGTAAATCGCGGGAGGACAAAAAACAGGGAAATTAAAAGAATTATACTAAGTAAACCTGTAACTCTTATTATAAATGGAAAACGGAGTTTAAGTGAGAGCTGTTCCAAAGACATAAATTAATCAAGGGACGTTTTTGTAGAATAGTTTAGTTTTAAAGCGTCTGCTTTTCTAAGCTCATTATGGATTCCTGAAACCAACTCCATTCTTGCTGATTCATCTGCTTTTAATGAAATAACAATCTGTGGATCTGCGACTCGTTTATCATATATGATGTTTCGAATATTTTCCATATTAAAGAGGCGGTCTTCAATTGAAATTAATCCTTCCTTAGAAATCCAAATATGTGATGTATGTCGTCTTGATTTAAGTTTTTCGATTCGTTTCGCTTTTGGAATTTCAATGGGTAAACCAGAAAATTCTCTGAGTACAGTTGTAACCATAAAAAAGATTAACAACATGAATATTATATCGGGCATGGATGCCGTTGGGATTTCACTGGAAAGAGTTGTTTTTCGGATAAATTTCATCAGTCAGTATCTGCGATTGAAATGCGGGTTGCATTTGCTATTTTAAGCTGATCTATGATAGCCACATAATCTTTGTAGTGAGTTTTTTCATGTGTTTTGACAGAAATGATCAGCTTGTTATTTTCCCTGAGTTTCTCTTTTACTATGCGGCTGACATCTTTTA
>DPYO01000040.1:7741-10667 GCA_003535775.1 Fidelibacterota bacterium
TTTTTTTTCTTTATTTCAATTGTTTCTCCCTCAGCAGGTAGCACCAGACCCAACCCTTTATCTATGTCAATTGTTGTTGTAACAAGAAAAAAGATAAGGAGTAAAAAAGCAATATCTGCCATGGATGAGGTAGGGATTTCCCCTCCCTTGAATCTGCGTTTTATTTTTCCCACAGGTTTTTCTTAAAGCTTTTTCTTCCTTCCTTTTGATACATCCAGATCATAAAGATGATCAATCAGTCGTACTGATTGCTCTTCCATATCTAACACAAGCTTGTCAATCCTGGATACGAAAAAATTCTGAAAAACCTGTATAATCATAGCGACGATTAATCCAAAAGCGGTGGTCAGTAGAGCTTGGGATATACCACCGGCTACAACAGCTGGCGAAATATCATTGGCTGCAGCAATAGCATCAAATGCTTTTACCATGCCAGCCACTGTCCCCGTAAAACCAATCATTGGGGCAATTGTAACAACGGCGTTTAACCAGATCATGTTTTTTTCGAGGAAAGCCATTTCCATTGGACCGGCATTCTGTATTGCCTTTTCTACTTCAGATATACCATGGTGTTGTCGTGTAAGACCGGCATGAAACACTTTCGCTACTGGACCCTGAGTGTCCTCACAAAGCTGAACAGCTTCTTCTAAGTTCTTTCCTTCGATTTTTTCGGAAATTTCTTTGAAAAACTTCTGTTCATCAATCGATGACATTAGTAAAGAATACAATCTCTCAGCTGAGATTGCAAGCCCAGCCAACAGTGTAATCAAAATGGGCCACATAAAGGGGCCACCATTTACAAAGTATTCTACCATTTATTCCTCCAATGAATTAATAGATTATTTTATTTTCTTATAGAAATTATGAGAATTTAAGGGTTATCATCAATGAAAGAAGAAGCTTCTTCAAAATATTTTAATGCTTCTATTATTTGGTTGTCCGTTCTTCTGCGAATTCCCCAGGTTTCGTTGTTTCCCCAGAGAACTCCTGCACACTCTGCTTTCAGGTGGTTCATGATATAATTTTTATTGTTATATATTGCTGTTGAGTCATATTGAATATCCTCTTGTTTTAAATAGAGGAGAAAACTCTGGAATTCGTGTTCTGACAAAGACCAATGATCTCGAAAATTTGTAAAATTATTAATATTTTCAGATGTATTATTTTTCATATCATTATTACTTAAATAAATGGAAGCCCAGTTAAATAAGGGACGTTTAGAGTTTGAAAGAAGCTTATACGTTTCGTTTTTGATAAGCGTATCCCTTGGTATGTATATATCAGGTGTGATTCCCCCTCCCCCGTAAACGACTCTTCCAGAGCGGGTAAGATATTTAGGGCGTAATGCCTTCAAAGAATCAATTTTTTTCTCACGGTCTTTTTCATACAGTTTGAGATAATATTGATCATCCCTACCCTTTTCATATGGTCGCTGAATTAGTCGTCCACTTGGTGTAAAGTACCGTGCAATGGTTATACGAATAGCTGATCCGTCCTTTAATGGAAGTTGTTTTTGGACAAGGCCCTTGCCAAATGTTGTTTCTCCTACGATGAGTCCTCGATCAATGTCTTGTATAGCTCCAGAAACAATTTCGCTTGCGCTAGCGGAGCCCCGGTTTACCAGAACAACCAACGGAATATTTCCATCACCTATATGAGGATGTGCCATGAAGACCTGTTCTGTATCTTTACGTTTTCCTTTTGTAAAAACAAGTGTATCTTTCTGAGTAATAAATAAGTCGGCAATTCCTGCTGCCTGTTCAAGATATCCACCACTATTATTTCGTAAGTCAAAAAGAAGCCTGGTCATGCCTTGGTTTTTCAATTTTTCAATAGATTTTTTTACTTCTGTTGCCGTTGTTGCGGAAAACCGTGTTAACCAGATATAACCAGTAGAATCATCATACATTATTGATGCTCGGACGCTGTAAATAGGAATATTGTCTCGTATGATAGTTACCTCAAAAGGTTCGTCAAGCCCAATACGGCGGACGGTTATATTTACAGACGTTCCTTTCTTTCCGCGGAGATCTTTAAAAACTTGATCTTTTGTTATATTATATGCATCTTTACCATTAATAGCAATTATTTGATCTCCGGGGAGAAGGCCTGCGCGTTCGGATGGACTATCAGCCACAGGCGAAATAACAGTAATATAGCCACCAAGAATATCAAATTCGATACCAATTCCTTGAAATGTACCCTTAAATTTTTCATCAATATCTCCTAGTTTCTTGGCTGGAATGTAAATTGAGTGCGGGTCTAATTCTTTCATCATTCCCTTAAAAGCACCATCCATCAGTTTATCTAATTCTATTGTATCAAAATAGTATTGGTTAATAAACTGAAGTATTTGGTTTAGGACCTTCATTTTTGACCTAATAATTTTGTAGGAGTCTTTTCCCTGTGAGTAGAGATTGTGGGAAAAAGGAGCGACAAGAATGATTATGACGATCGTAGCACCAAGAATGGATAGGAGTCTTTTTGGCTTTATTTTTTTCATTTTTTAGTATTTTTAAATCAATCAGCTGGCGAATATACCAATGATCTTTAGGAAAAAACAGGGGCTTTTGCTTGTTTTATGTAAGCTTGATAAACTATATTTCATAAAATAAGAAGTACATCAAAATTGAATAAAAATCAGCATTTTCCCCTTCTATTATGTCGTTACCAAACTAAATTATTTGTCATAATTTGACCTAAAGATATATATTCTTGATTAGGAGAAGAAAACTAAATTCCTTTATTGGGTTATTATTTCTGATTTCTTTGTCTGGTATGCCCCTTTACGTAGATGGCACATATGATTTAGACGGAGACAGTCTTAGCGAACTTCTTTTGTTCTATGATGAGAAAGACGGAGGGGAAATTCGTTATGTTGAAATAGAAGAGAATGGGAATCATACCCTTCTATGGTCATTTGTAG
>DPYO01000040.1:11061-11938 GCA_003535775.1 Fidelibacterota bacterium
TTCCGGAGATTGTTGCAATATTAAGAACTGAAGTAAGAAACAAAAATAATAATACTCCGTGGCTACTTTTATTTAAATGGAAAGGACAAACCTTTTCACCGCTACCTATGGAACTCTATGAGGATGATTTGTCGATTGGTCGAATTCGTTCATCTAATTTTGTAGTATTAAATAATAATGAAATGACCACCACAATAGGGGCTGCCTTTGCAACTCCTCTGAGGACAGGGGCAATTTTTAACATCAACATGGTAGGCAACGAAATTCAGCTAATGGATTTTAGACTGCTTGAGTCTTCTGTTGTCGGAAATGGGTATGGTAAGGTGTTTATAGGCTCCTTTGAACATAAAGAAAAAAACAAAGTTGTCTTATTCACATTGGAAGCCAATTTAATTAAGATAAGTATGTATGATATGCTGGATAGCAGCAACCCGTTACAGGAAATATTTTCGGATGTTTTTAGTCTCAATGGAGCAAAGAAACTTTTTGAGCCTGGGATTATGACAACCGATGAAGACATGAATGGAAATGAGGAGTTATTATTGCCGTTTTTGAATGGTGAAGTAGCGACACTTTCGATTGAAGATGGGGAGATGATACTAAAACAAAGTACTTTTAGTAAAAAACCGCTATTTTTCTTAAATAAAGAGGCGAATGAAAAAGAAATAAATAACTTCGTTTTAGCAAAGATTGAAGCAGGGCTGTATAAGTCATCATTATTCCCCAAACCCATCGAAGCGCCAACAGGGGAGGACAGGCCGGACCATTTTGTTTCTAATCTCCTAGAAACAACAGAAGAAGTAGAGGATAGTCTCATTTTAGGAAGTGATAGTTTAAACCTAAAGACAGAGGTGGTTTCTTTAGACCAGAAGACGCC
>DPYO01000254.1:0-1144 GCA_003535775.1 Fidelibacterota bacterium
ATTTTTCTACACAAAAAATGTTACGTAAACTACATACCCCATGGTGTGGTAGGAATTATCAGCCCTTGGAACTATCCCCTAATCTTAACAGCCACGCCTGTCGTTGAAGCACTTATGGCAGGAAATACTGTGGTGTTAAAACCGTCAGAACTAACACCATTAACCGGAAAACGTATGGGAGAATTGTTCCATGAAGCCGGTGTTCCAGAAGATGCTTTACAGGTTGTTCACGGTTTTGGTGATGTGGGAGCAGCTATCGTAGACAGCACACACACTGACATGATCTGTTTTACTGGCAGTGTTGAGGTCGGTCGAAAGATTGCTATTGCGTGTGCAGAAAAATTAAAACCGATTGTCCTTGAACTGGGCGGAAAAGACCCTATGGTCGTTCTTGAAGACGCCAACCTAGAAAGGGCCGCTGGGGCCGCTGTGTGGGGCGGGTTTAGCAACTGCGGACAAACATGCATCTCTGCTGAGCGGATTTACGTTGTGGAAAGTGTTGCTGATAAATTCATAGGGTTGGTTAAAACAAAAACTGAAGAGCTAAATGTCGGTCCGGATAAAACAAACAGTGATGTGGGGGCCCTTGTAAGCAAACAGCAACAGGAGGTGGTTATGGCCCACATCAAAGAGGCAGTAAATGGTGGGGCTGATATCTTATCCGGGGGGGAGGATCTTTCAGCGGTGGGCGGCTATTTCATAAAACCTACTGTGCTTGAGGTGTATGATGAGAGCTCAAACATTATGACCCGTGAAACGTTTGGGCCAGAAATATGCATCATGCGCGTTAAAGACGCAGAGGATGCCATAAAAAAAGCAAACGCATCCAGCTATGGGCTGAGTGCTTCCGTATTTACAAAAGACAAAAAGCGCGGGCAGAAAATTGCCAAAAAAATCCAAGCTGGCTCTGTCTGTGTTAACGATGTGATGACAAATTATATAACAGCAGACCTGCCGTTTGGAGGTGTGGGTATTAGTGGTATCGGCCGGGTGCATGGTCCGGAAGGACTAAGGAGTTTTTGCCAAACACAAGCCGTTTTGGTAAACCGTTTTGGGCTAAAAAGAGAGCCCTGGTGGTATCCTATAAGCAAGAGAACCAAAAAACTCTTTAAAACTGTTACAAAAATAATATATGGCTGAAAAA
>DPYO01000254.1:1537-5769 GCA_003535775.1 Fidelibacterota bacterium
CACAACCTCTACGTAATTTTCGGAATGGTTATAGGCATAAATAGAATTCCAATTCTTGGATCCTTTTTTAATCTCTTTCTCCTTGGGATCGTACCCATTCTTTAAAAGATAGTTTGCAATACTTGCAAGAACATCCGGCCATTCATATGGCTGGCGAACATCGTCACCGTTAAAGTCTATGGCATAATGGTTGAAACTGGATGGAATAAACTGACCAAACCCGAAGGCCCCGGCATACGATCCAGACAGGCTGTGTGGATCAATCTTGTCTTGATAACAATACAATAAAAACTCTGCCAGTTCTTTGGCTGCCCAATTTGCTCTATTTGGAAGGGTGTGTATAGTTGTGTAGAGTGCACTGAACACCAAAAATCCACCGTGATTGTTTCCATGGTTGCTCTCTATCCCTGATATGCTTAATAAAAGCATCGGATCTACACCAAAACTGTCTGTTACTGCCATCATTAAATCTTTGTTGGTTTTGAAAAATGCCACACCCCTTTCAATCCGCTTGTTTGTTATGAAAAGCTTTCGATATTTTGAGTAAGGCCTCTTTTCGTAGGGACTCTTAAATCTTTGAGGAATTTCTGAATATATCCTGACGGATGTATCAGAAAAGGTTCTTATTAAAAACTCTTCAGTAACGTCAGTTTCTGACAATAACTTTCTTACAGAAACAAAAGCGTGGTCATCCGTGTCGGCCTTGCCCGGCTTTAGACCGAAAACAGCGGAAAATGTTAGTGCCACATAAAAAACAACAATGAACTTTTTTATAATATTCAATCTACCCACTCGCAGATAAAAATATTTGTATCGCCATACTTCGCCTGGTTTCTATTTGAAGCAAATACAAAAAACTTCCCATTTGGGCTAAACATTGGAAAGCCGTCAAACCCTTCAAAAAAAGTAATTTGTTCTAGGTTGCTTCCGTCTGTGTCTACTGCCCAAAGGTCAAAGTTCCTGCCATTAGGGTCTCCCACGTTCGAACAAAAAACAATCCTTTCATCATTTGGATAGAAAAACGGTCCAAAGTTTGCAGCATTGTTGTTGGTAACCTGGGTTTTGCCTGTACCGTCCGTATTCATAATCCTGATTTGAAGAGACATGGGGCGAATTTCATTTTCTTTCAACAGTTTATTGTAATCATCAACCTCTTCCGTGGTTTTAGGATAATATGCGCGCCAAACAATTTTGGTTCCATCGTGGCTGAAAAAAGGACCTCCATCATACCCAAGGCGATTTGTCAGCTGATGTTTTCTGCTCCCGTCCGGGCTCATGGTCCACACATCTAAATCTCCGCCTGCCATGGAGGTATACACGATTTTACTCCCGTCTTCTGCATAGGTTGCCTCTGCATCATACCCCCACGTGTCTGTTAACTGCTCTATCTTCCTTCCGTCTGGGTTTGAACGAAAAACATCAAATTCAGGATGGAGCTTCCAAACATAGCCTTTACTGAAATCAGGGGGAGGGGGGCATTTTCTTGTGTGGTGATGCGTAGAAGAATATATAATTTTATCATTGTCCGGATACTGAAAATAACTGCAGGTAGTTACTCCGTCGCCAGTAGATACCAATCTTGTCTTTCCTGTTTCAATGTCCATTATATAAATCTGGTCACATAGCTCCTCTCCATCGTGCGCTTGAAAAATCAGCTTTTTTCCATCAGAACTGAAGTATGCTTCTGCATTTTCTCCAGAAAATGTCAGCTGCCTAATATCTTTAAAGTGAATTTCGCCGGGGATATTTAGTGGTTCGTTCGGAGACAATATGATATTATTCAAAAACTTATCTGGGTTTTTATTAAATATAATTAGACCTAAAAAGAGAACTATTATTCCTATAGATAAAATGTCTGTTTTCTTTTTTTTGTTTTTCATTTTTCCTTGGGTAAAACTGAGTTCGGGTTATGAACAGCGGCTGAAGGCACACTAACATATGCAAAGCCCACTTCTCTATTGATTGGTATAGTATAAACCTCTCTTTAATCTTTATTGCTTCTTTCTATAAGGTTTTTTAAATCACAGGATATCAAAATTACAACGTATTTTATATAGATAAATTAGAAGTATTAAATACTATTAATGTATATTACTATTATTAACAGCGGGGAAGGTAGCCCTCCCAAATAATAGTTTGTAAAAGGTAAGTTTAACTGGTTATCAGGAGAGTAAGGGTCATATGAATAAAAGCATAACAACATTCGTTCTTTTTTTAGTTCTTATCGGGTCGGCCAGTTTAGGACAGGAAAAAACATTTCATCTTAAGTCTGGCGATACCGTAACCGGTACTGTTACATCCGAAACTGATTCAACTTATAGTGTAAAAACGGCTTTTGGTGAAATCGACATTAACAAAAAAGACGTGAAACAGGAAGAAGCATTCATTTTTCTCAAATCTGGAGATAAGCTTCGGGGAATTATCATTTCTGAAAGTGACGAAGGTGTAACAGTTAAAGCAAAATTTGGTGAAGTGTTTGTCAGCCATGATAAAATTGAACGTATCGACTTTAAAAGCATGGGCCGTGCTCGCGGACAGCTAACCAGACCGGGACAAGTTGAGCGGGGACGCTGGTACTACGGAAACGAGCGGCTCATCGATATTTATTTTGATCCTACAGGATATACCTTGGAGGAAAATGTTCTGTATTTAAGCGGACTTTCCTGGGGCTACGGTTTATCTGATAAAGTTCATATCACCTCCAAGTGGGGCGGCTATTTTTTTGGTGATCTCAATTTCCGTCCCAAATTCATGCTATTTAAAAAAGGAGACATTAAATCAGAACAGGCCCTGTCAATTGGATTCCATTATCACATGCGGGGATTGCCTAATAAATATGAATTGAAAGATCGTTTTTATGATCCGTATAATGACTCAGATAAAGAATGGGTACGTGTGGGTTCTGAACAAGACGAAGAGGGCTTTAACGATGATCCTTCAGGAGGTGAAATGTGGTGGGAAGCGTTTGGAGCATATACCGTATCAAATCTGAAAGCGTCCGGCCAGGGTCGAATCAACCATACTGTAGGTGCTTCAGCTACGTTATATCCCGGTTATGATCTTATGCCCCGGGCCTATTATGCGGTAAACGCCGATGTCCGCCGCAGCCTGAAACTGCTTTTCGAAGTATTTTGGGATCCCTACTGGGCTTCCATGCTAGACATAATGGAAGAGAAAGAAGTATCAGAAATAGATTTTGATTTTGGTTTTATCTATGCCTACAGCGAACAGTTCAGGTTTGGTATCCACTTTCAGCGTCCCTGGATCGCCTTCTATTACAAATTCTAATAATAGGAACCAAATGAACACTCTTTGTAAAACACTCGTTTTTATCTTTGCACTTCTGTCTTTCAGCCAGGTGGTTGCTCAAGGGGAAGAAGGGAAAACGACATATTGGATATACACATATTCCAGCGAATTGCAAGATTACCAGATTGATGGCATAGAAGAAGATCAACTTGTGCTGAATAATGGCAGCTGGGACGTGAAAATTCCTTTAGATGAACTTGAGTTAATTGCCCTTCCTCCCAAGCCGGGAACATTGGGGCAATTAATTGGTGGTGGACTCGGTGGCTATTGTGGAGGAGTTGTGGGGCTGGTTTTAGGTTTCATAACGTGGGGCGTTACCGGTGCCCATGAAAATGGCGGTTTCATTGTAGGGGGGGGTGCGCTTGGAGGAGCAATAGCGGGAGCTTACTACGGCAGTCGGTTTGGGGGTAATTTATTAAAAGGCCCACCGGAGACCCTGGTAGACATGGCCATGTGGAACCTGGATGAGAAAAAAGAGTGGATACAAAACAGTTTGATCAATTCGTACTAAAAGAAAACTTTTGTTTTCTGTGGCACAAGATAAAAAGAAAGGATTTACATGGTAAGCCGTAGCTACGCCTATTGCAACTTTACACCATGTTTCTTCTGTGCTTCTCTGGAAGTTTCCCAGGATATGCCCCCTCAGAATGAAATCAAAACGTAGTTTAATTAGAACATTTCACACTCTTTGGTTTGCGGGGCTTGTTCTTCTTTCCTGTGAACCTCTTGTCACTGATTTTAGGGATATTGAAGACGCAATCCCTTATGAAGCTTCTTCAAAAACAAACATCCAAAATTCCCCCGATTCACTTTTAGTAATGACCTGGAACGTTCGCTTCGGTGCTGCTCGAATCCCCTGGTTTGGTGATTCCTGCGGTGACCGGGTAATTATGACAAAGAGTGAGGTGATAGCCCACCTAGAG
>DPYO01000036.1 GCA_003535775.1 Fidelibacterota bacterium
TAATGTTCCCTCTATTGATTCAGGGAATAGATTAGAGTATGAAGCATTTTCAATTTCAAGAGGGAGACCAACAAGATTCCAGTCGGGAATATTTTCTACTTGGATGGTAATAAGATCACCCGTTGAATTAGCTACGCCCGGGGACGGCTCATCAAGAAACATCCACTGATCAGAACCATCCGGCATTCTTCCAAATGACACATCTGCTGACTGCTGGCCAAATGTAATGGAATCTGTTATTGTAACTCCGTCCTCTGCAGTAAGGGCAATGAACTCACCTTCGGTTGTAAGTTTAAAATTGGTATGCAAATCTCCCTGCTCCTGGTCTTCATCACACCAGACTAACAGATAACCCCCTGCTTCCAGCATAACTCCGCCGTATGGGAACTGCCATTTTGTGAGATTATCGGATTTGTCGGTAAGATACATCCCACTTAGATCAATATCTTCACCGGAAGTATTGTAAATTTCAATCCAGTCATCATATTCACCTGCTTCATCCATGTTGGTTTCGTCATTTTTTGCAAGAAATTCATTGATCACCAGTTCATCGGTTGGGAGACCCGGTGTTTGTAAAGTTATTTTCTCATGTCTTGGAAAAACCGCACCTTGCCCATTCCCATCTTCCACATAAATTTCGAAATAGCCGGTCATTCCACTGCCTAGAGGCGGGATCATTCCGGTCCAGCGATCCGATTCCTCCACCAGTTTTGTATTGGGAACCGGATTGAATTCCATGGGATATTCCGTGTAATCCGGAATAGGAGCATCGTAATAATGAATAATTACATTTTCAACACCATTACTCCCAAATGCGGATATTGTCACATGAATACTGTCTTCCGGTTGAGGGTTTTTAGGTTCCCAGGCTATGTCATAAACAATCGGCGGCGCACCGGTGTATTGCAGGACACCCGTGAATGAGTTGACCCGCAAATTAACAAACTCCCTTATTCCTCGTTTTACATGCTGATTTTCGTAGTGCTCTGAAGAATAGGATTGGGTGAAATCATCTAAGGTAAATCCATAATCAAAGGTGCGATATACGTCAATTTCCGCCCAGGGATATATTAAACTGTACAGAGTATCAATGTGGTTTTCCCAGAATGAAAGGGGATACACGTTTTCAAGAAAATACTGGAGGAAGTGACTGTAGAGATCTCGGTACTGGTTGTTATCCATCAACCGCTCTGCCAGCGGTCGGGGACCACCATCAATGATAGGAAATTCATAAGGATTGGTGGCTGTCCAGTCAATGCTAAACCAGTCTACACCGAATGAATTATCATAGTCAAATGGAATCCAGTGGAAGCGGTCTTCATTGGGCTCGTGGTAAAGGTAGTAATTATTCATCAGAAACCAGTAGTCATCCCAGCCTCCGACAAGAACATTCATCGCCAAATATTTCAGGACTTCCTCCACATGAAAAACTGCCTCAAGAGAATCGGGAAATGTTTCATCCGGTGTCTGGTTAACAATTTTAATCAGTCTTGCTAACTGAGAATAATCATATTCATCCTCATTTGTTTTCAGGTTGTAGGGACGTTCCTCATCGTAATAAGGATGGTAGTCTGCCGGGTCATCGCCGCGATATGTGAGATCCGCAGGCCACAGACATTTCCAGAGATTACCGCTGTCATCAGCATAATTTTTTGCAAGAAATTCATCATCAACGTGTTCAATAGAAATATATAGCCCGTAATAATCCCCGTTGATGTACACCGCGATGTGAGTTGCCCGGGAAGAGATCATACCGATATCATGAAACAAGTCCCAGCAGAGTTTGCTGCGAATGATGGATGGGTCGTTGTGCTCACCGTTCAGGTTGATCTTTTCCATGCCATAAAAGTCCCGTCCCGGCACGAAGTGATTAAAATCCAGTTTAAAGGACTTCTTTGCGGAAGTCCGGGAGGTGTTGCCGCGGAGACGAAATCCTACGCTATCTATGGTTTCATTGAACCATTCGTTGGAATAGTGAACAACGGCTGGATGGAGGGAATCACTCTCTACATTGTCGTAAATCCAATCAAGGTCTTCCGGATCAATGATGATCTCGACCACATCAACTTCTGTATCATCGTAAAGCATCCAGCTGTCATCGGCATACACCAGCACCGAAAAGATGAACAAAGCGAAAAGAGGTTGTACAAAGAATATTTTCATCTGATGTCAAGAAAAAATCCGTATGAATAATGGAGGAAGATTCAAAGCAGTTTCAATCATCCCAACTGAGACCTGATAAGTATACAACCAGAGTTGGAACAGGATAAGTAATATCCTTCAACACTGGACTTGAGCAGGAACTCAAACAAATTCCCAATATAAAAAGTGTAGCTTTCTTCATGTTTTATTTCCCTAGACCAGTCTAAATTTACTAACTCAAAAATGAGTTGATGACTAAAATTATATAATGAATATATTAAAAGCAGTATTAATAGCCACTGTTTATATAACCCTTTTTACAGGAGTCGGAAAAATGGAGAACGATATCCTTTCATTCGGAGCATTTATAAAGAACGGAGAGACAGAATTCCGTCTTATGGCTCCCAAAGCTGATATGGTATTTTTAGTTATATTTCAAAAATATGACGATGAAACAGGTACCGAATATCCCATGAATAAAACCACAAAGGGAATCTGGTCCTGCTTTTTGAAAAACACCGGAATAGGAACCCTGTACGGTTACCGTCTTAAAGGTAATTATCTGGGTAATGATCCCAATGTGATTGTTGCTGACCCTTATTCCAAAGCTGCCGTCACTCAAAATTCGTACCGCCATGTTGCTAAATCATTGATAGTGGATAACAATTATAATTGGGGAGATGATTCCTGGGTTACTATTGACCAGAATGACTTAATCATTTACGAAATTCACATCAGGGACATGACCGCTCACTCCAGTTCTGGTTCAAGCATCCCGGGCACTTACCGTGGACTGATCGATCCCGAACAGAAAGGCGGTATTGCACACATCAAAGAAATGGGCGTAAATGCTGTTCAGATCCTCCCTGCCCAGGACTTTGCTAACGTTGAAGTTCCTTATAAAGATAAATCAGCACCTATCTATAACACCTGGAATCCATACGCCCGAAACCACTGGGGCTACATGACCACCTTTTTCTTCGCTCCCGAAACCTACTACGGCACCGATGGAGCCAATACACCCGGTGTATGGAACGGAATAGATGGACGGGCTGTGACTGAATTCAAAGACATGGTCAAGGCTTTCCACCGGGAAAATATTGCAGTTATCATGGATGTTGTTTACAATCACGTTTCCAACTACGATTATCACCCGTTCAAATATATTGACAGGGAAATGTACTTCCGCCTTAATCCCAAAGGGAATTACGTCGCCCACAGCGGTTGCGGTAACGACACAAAAACAGAACACTCAGCTATGCGGAAGCTGATCCTGGAAAGTGTGAAATACTGGATGACAGAATACCATGTGGACGGATTTCGGTTTGACCTTGGAAATTTGATTGATCCGGTAACAAGGGAACTGATCATCTCTGAATTGAAAACCCTCAACCCGAATGTCATTATCCTCGCCGAACCCTGGGGCAACGGTTACGACCCTGCAGGGTTTTCTGAAATGGGCTGGGCATCCTTCAATGACCAATTTCGAAATGGTGTAAAAGGACAAAACCCGATTGACGGTTTGGGTTTTATTTTTGGAAGCTGGCAGGGCAACAATTCTCAAAAAAGTCTGCAACGATATGTTACAGGTAGCTTGACGCAATCCGGCGGCCAATATATGAATGTAGCGCACAGCGTAAACTACCTGGAAAGCCATGATGACCATTCACTGGGTGATTTCATTCGAATAGGCAGCGGACAGGTGGATGAAAATGACAGGATTTCTGACCGATTGGAAAACTCCCTTGTGGAGAATGATCAATTGACGTTAAACAAATTGGCAGCATTGTTCCTGTTAACCAGCCAGGGGACTACCTTTCTTCATGCAGGACAGGAATGGGCACGAAGCAAAGTTATCTCTGACACGAATGTCCCCGATAAAAAGATTGGAAAGATTGATCACAATTCTTATGAGAAAGACAATGAAACCAATTGGCTCAATTGGGACGAAAAAGAAATGAATGAAGAATTGGTTTCCTATTATAAAGGATTAATTCAAATCAGAAAAAATTATCCTGAATTTTGTCATAGCGAACCAGAGGGTTATGAATTTGTGAACCTGGAGAAAAAAATTGCAATGGCATATACACTGGACAATAATATTTTTGTGGCAATGAATGGAGATTACAAGAAATCTTTAAAACTCAATTTACCGGTTGGGGATTGGCATGTTCTTGCAGATGCTGAAGGAATTGACCTTGAAGGCGAACGAACTCTTTCCAAAAAAGTATCTTTACCCCCAACAAGCGGAATGATTCTGATCAAATCAGGTAATGTAAAAAATAGGTAAGTCTAAACTAAGACCCGTAATTCCTCTCACCAGTGATGTCAATTTTATGGGCAGGATCCAATTGTTGTACAGAACGAGGTTTGGTCTCAATGAGGAGTTTTTTCCATGCCTCCTTGATCACTTCCGGGCGAAAAGGATCCAATGCTGTCCGGGCATTATCTGCCATGGATTGTCTTTCTTCAGGAGATGAATCCCAAAAAAGATTTACAGCTTTCAAAAAATTGTCTTTATCTTTTTCAAAATCCATATCCACTTCATATTCAAAAATTGAATCCTTGACGGACTCAGCTATCTCAGACGGACCGCCTATATTCTGAACAATCGCCGGTACCCGCCTGTCTAATGTTTCACACATCGTATACCCAAATGGTTCATAAATTCCAGTAATACAATTCGCTCCAATGCTGTTCCAATAGAAATTCACTGTTTCTTTAGTGGAACTGAACGGAATGATCACAAGTTGCTTCGGATGTTTCCTCCCCATTTCATCCCAGAATGGATTTCCGCTTTGCGCCCTGTAATCCACACCCATATTAAATACCCGAACATCTTTTCTTTGGGATCGTTCCACTGCTTCGATAGGGAGATCAGGTCTTTTTCTAGGGACATGACGACCAATATAGCCAATATCATTGGAGCTATAATTTGGTTTCCAGGACAATGAATCAAATTTGGGTTTATAACTGTTATAAATCACTTTAGGACTGGCAGCATATTTATCATATCCAAATGATTTGTAATGTCCCAGTTCAGAATTACTGATGAGCACCACTGCATCCGAATATTGGAACGTTATCTCCTGCTCAAAATAATTCTTTGTGATGGGGCCGCCCATATTGGTCAGGTGTTCCATACGAATCAAAGAATGACAGACCGTTATCAAAAGCCGATCGGAAAATAATTCTTTTATCGTTTTTGTCGTATCGAAGGCAACCCAAAGATTATTGACACAGGCATCAATATCCGAAAATGCTTTTGGAATATCTTCAGGACCATGGATAATTCGTATCCCTGGATATCGTTTTGGGAAATCATCAGGTGGTTCATCCAATTGGGCAAGAAATACCGGGATAATCTCAATATCCGGATCTCCCTGAAACATCTCCATGAAATTGAGGATCCATGTGGCAACACCTCCATATACTATTGGCGGCATTTCGTTTGTGAGCAGGGCAACTTTCATAGGATTATTTCAATAGCATGATTTTTTGTGAATGTTCATTTTTTCCCAATTTCAAACGGAGAATATAAAGTCCGCTGGGTTGATTCACACCATCCCATTTCATTTGGTATTCACCTGGTCTTAATTCCTTATTAACCAATGATTCCACCAGGCGGCCATTAATATCATAAATAGTTAATTCAACTACCTTTCCAATTGATTGTCCCACAGTAAAATGGATCGTTGTGACCGGGTTAAAAGGATTGGGATATACAGGATGAAGGACAAATGTTTTAGGAATAACATCTGATATGGATTTTCTCAACTCCAATTGTGAAACATCACCATGGAGCTTTATCTGCCCGCTACCCTGCAACTCCGCAATACCGCTATTTTCATCAACCAGTTCCCATAGCTCACCACCATTGACATTGTATTCAATGACCAGGGTTTCTTTTGTGTTCATAACTTCAATCACGCCAGAATCTCCGCAGTATTTCCAATCACCGCTGAAACGCACATCAAATGCCCCTATTGGTGGTTTTGGAGGTAACTGGTAACTCAGTATTTCTTCTCCAGGTATTTCCATGCCGAAGTACAGAGTTTGATTATTAAGGGTTATGGAATTAGCGCCGTTGGTGCGGGACACAAATGTAGAATTGGTTTTCGCCTGGCGACTTCCGCTTGGAATTGTGATATTTCCATCTGCAGAAGCAAAAGCCCAATACCCGGCTCCCGGGGTCAGGATTGTAGCGTTGAAGTAAGATCCATCAAATCCGTAGATGGTCCCGGAAACAAGAATTCCCTCCGGATCACCTATCATTTCCGTTTCGACTGATAGGGTAATTCCGGTTATTAAATTCCAACCCTGATTAAGACTCATTGTGATCTGGTCTATACTGGTCCCATTTAATTCTATATCACCGGTTTCATTAAAATACAGCCAGTAACCATTGCCGGCTGTGAGCTCACCAGTATTGTAATAAGACCCGTCAAAACCATACAAAGTTCCTTCTACAGAACTCGGGTAAAGAGATCCAGGTGACGCATCATCTACATTTAAGGGAAGGCCAACGATATTCCAGCCAGCAATATGATGTACCATAACGGTTTGAGCTTCGTCACCCCAGTTTCGGAAGTTTGTGTACACGCGCGAAGTTGATCCCGGAATGGTATAATCAGTATAACTGCCTGATTCAGACTCCAGTTCGCTGTCTTCCGTGAATTCGTACCATGTGCCGGCATACGGGAATGGCAGTTCACTGATAGTCTGGTCATCTCCACTGAAGTTCATGACCGTATACACTGTTTGTCCTAAACTGTCATCATGGCGTTTCATTCCGATTACTTTTTGTGAATTATTGATATAAATTATTTCAAGGTTCGGCCCTCTAATGACCGCCCAGTTGTTTCTAAGCCAGATGAGCTTCCGGAAAAAATTGTAGAGATCCACTCCTTCAGGGGTCTCGAGATTCTCCCATTGCAGTGGCTGTGGATCCAGGCTTACAGGTGAGTTCTGTCCAAACTCCTGTCCGTGATACATCATGGGTGTTCCCGTCCCGGTAAACAGTGCTGCAGCTCCTAATTTTGACTTTTTATATGCCTCCTCCAAATTCATATTGGCATAAGTTAGCGCTTCGTAAATAATACGTGTTTCATCATGGCTTACCGTATAATTACATGGCTGGGTGTGCTCTGACCAGTTCTGTGACCACCATTGTAAATGGTTTTGAATCTCCCACATGTTTGATGAATATCCCATGAGATTATTGAAGATTGCATGATGGTATGACCAGTCCCAGCCAGAATCAAAATCAGAATTGTTGATTTGATAGGGATTGTCTTCTTCCGCAACTAAAATAAAAGACGGATCTATATCATCCAATAAATCAGCATAAAATGATGATCCGTTTTCATCTCCTCCCCATCCAATTCCTGCTGTTACATCAAACCTGAATCCATCAGCGTGATAATCATAAACATAGGAAAGCAAAACATCGGATATATGCTTCCAGGCACGGTATTGCCTGCCATCTACCTCATGCCAATGCTGGAGTTTATAACCCCATGGAGATTCTTCATTATGAAAGTACGGACATTGAGCATAATTGTGATCTTCATAATCCCAATTGTCCAAAGGCTGATAGAGTTGAAACAACGGAGCCGATCCCCAAAGGTGATTGAAAACTACATCAAAGAGAACGGCAATCCCATGGGTGTGGGCAGTGTTTACCAACTCCTTCAGGTCTTCTGGTGTACCATAACTGGATTCAGGAGCCATGTAAAAGGAGGGATTATAACCCCATGACCAATCTCCTTGGCATTCGTTCACCGGCATAAGTTCGATAGTATTGATCCCCAAATCATTAAAATATCCTTCTTGAATTTTTTCTGTTACATCTTGAAAAATTCCGGTATTCAGAGGGTCACCATTAAAATCGCCAATATGCATTTCATAGATTATTACATCTTTCTGCTCCGGCCTCACAAAATTTTCATCCGTCCATACAAACTCATCATTCCCCACAGAAAAAGCAGTTTTGGCATGGGCATAATCTGAACTTTCCCACTGCCCGGAAGGATCCAGCCAGGTTACATCCTTAGACCATGGATCAGCAATATTTTTTTCACCTTCCAGATTATATTGGTATGTATATGCTCCATCTTCTAATTCTATTTGATACCACCATAAAGTATCACCTGAAAGTTTCATTAATTCACCATCAACGAACTGCGAATTCCAGCTTCCCTTTATTGCAACATAATCTTTATAAGGGGCATACAATGCAATAATAACTGTATTCCCATCAATATTTACACCATCGTTTGTACCGT
>DPYO01000018.1 GCA_003535775.1 Fidelibacterota bacterium
ACTGCTCTACCAACTGAGCTACGGAGTCAAATCTAGGTAAAATTCGATGAGAACTTACTGATTTGGGTTACCTAAAAAAAAAGTAAATATCTGTACTCAGGGGAAATAATTAGAAAATTTATTCTGTCCCAAAAAGGCGGTCACCGGCATCACCCAACCCCGGCACGATGTATTTTTGTGAATTCAATTTTTCATCCAGCACAGCAGTGTAAACATCCACATCCGGATGACTGGTTGAAAAGGCCTTAACTCCTTCCGGCGCTGCAATCAGGCAGATAAATTTGATGGTATGTGCACCAAGGTTTTTCAGCTTTTCTACGGTTGCAATGGCTGTTCCCCCTGTAGCCAGCATGGGATCTATGACCATAAAAATATTATCCTCTGCCTTTGAAGGGACTTTGAAATAATAGTCCATCGGTTTGTGTGTTTCATGATCCCGCTCCAAGCCAACATATCCTATTTTTGCATTGGGAATGAGTTTGGTTAATCCATTAATCATTCCCAGTCCTGCTCTCAAAATTGGTACAATGACAACATCCTTCACATCTAAAATTTTTGAAGTTGTTTTTGTCAATGGTGTTTCTGTTTCAACAATTTTTAGTGGAAGGCCTTTGGTAGCTTCCGCTGCTACCAGCATAGTGATTTCATCTGTCAGTTCCCGAAATTCTTTTGGCTTGGTGTTCTTATTCCGCAGAAAAGTCATTTTATGCTGGATCAGAGAATGTTTCACAATGTGAAAATTGGGAGGCAGTTTCATAACATGTTTATCCGTATAGTTTGAAGCAATTTTGGGTCAATCAATACTCCCCTCTACACAGGTGGTATCAAATCCGCCCCGGGTGTTATATATGGTTGTGACAGTAAGTTTTTCGGTTTCAAGGACACTCTTTAGGTCTGTATATATACGTTTGGTTACAGCTTCCTGGTAAATCCCAACATTTCGAAAACTGATGAAATAATATTTTAGGCTTTTTAGTTCCACACATTTCCCGCCTTCGGGATAATATTCGATTTGCACATAAGCAAGATCGGGAAGACCACTAAACGGACAGACAGCGCTAAATTCATCGGTTTCAGTCATGATATACTGATTTGGACTGTCAAATTTAAATATTTCCAGATAGTCCGGACGAATATAGCTTTCGTCAACAAAGTCGAATTTATTTCCTTCCGGTTCAGGCATAATATAACTCCCTGTTCATTGGGACAATTCACCTCTGTAAATACATCCGGAAGTACAGGTTTCCATAACCTCAATCTTGGATAAGTTCGAAAGAGTTGGTTTTAACTGGTCCCAGATCCAGATTGAAAGGTATTCACTGGTGGGATTCTCTAAGCCGGGGATTTCGTTCAAATAATGGTGATCCAGCTGTTTGTAAATCGGATGAAAAGCTTTCTTGATGTCATCAAAATCTTGGATCCATCCCGTGTCTTTATCTATGGGTCCGTTAATAAACAGGCGGATATGAAAAGAGTGTCCATGAAGACGACGGCATTTATGGTCTTCAGGTACATTAGGTAGGAGGTGAGCCGCCTCAAAAGTTATTTCTTTGAATATTTCCATGGGGTAAGTTTACGGAATGTTAAGCAATTTATGGGTTTGTAAACTGAGGTTCCATTGCGGGTGTTTCATGCAGTAATCCAGAGCTGCATGGGTGGTTTTCTGAATGTTTAGTCCATCCATAGGCTGAAGGGAAAAATGATCGAAATCAAGGCCTTCATAATCTAAAGGATCAAGTCCATTCTGAGGATACACTATTTTAAGTTCATCACCTTTTTCCACGATGAGTTCAGCGCTTGATTTAGGGCTGACACAAACCCAATCCACTTCCTCCGGAATTGGTATCGTTCCGTTTGTTTCAATTCCAATTTCAAATCCATTTTTATGAAAGGCATGAATGAGTTTAGAATCCAATTGCAGGAGAGGTTCACCCCCGGTGCACACCGCATAAGGTGTGGCTTCTGTTTCAGCGGGCCAGAGAGAATATGCTTTTTTTGCTACTGACTTTGCGGTAGCATATTTTCCTCCGTTCAAACCGTCAGTTCCAACAAATTCTGTATCACAAAAACTGCAGATTGCTTTCTTTCGGTCTTTTTCCAAACCGGACCAGAGATTACAGCCGCTGAACCGGCAGAATACCGCTGGACGCCCGGTGTAAAATCCTTCCCCCTGAAGGGTATAATAAAGTGTTTTAATTGAATAACTCATGTGTAATTGATGGGATCTGCAGTCCCAGCTTCCTGAAATCCTTTCAGGCGAATGCGGCATGAATCACATCTGCCGCATGCATTCCCGGCCTTATCCGGGTCGTAGCAGGAATGGGTTAGAGAATAATCAACGCCAAGTGCCAATCCCTTTCTAATTATCTCTCCTTTTGTCATGGAGATTAATGGAGTGTGAATAGTAATGGACTGATCACCATCCACTCCCGCTTTTGTAGCCAGGTTTGCCATGGCTTGGAAAGATTGGATATATTCTGGTCGGCAATCGGGATAACCGCTGTAGTCCATGGAGTTTACTCCTAAAAAAATATCGTTGGATTGTAAAACTTCAGCCCAGGCCAAGGCAAAAGAAAGGAAAATAGTATTCCTGGCAGGGACATACGTGACAGGGATTGATCCGCTCATTGTGCTTTCGGAGCGGTCTTTGGGAACGTCTATATCATCTGTCAGTGCTGACCCGCCAAAAGCACGAAGATCTATTTCTGTGATAATATGATCGGTTAGGTTACAGGCCTCGGCAATTTTTTGAGAAGCACCAATTTCAAATTGATGACGCTGGCCATAGCTGAAGGTCAAACCATAAGGTGTAAACCCATCATTTTGAGCGATTGCCAAAGTGGTGGCAGAATCAAGTCCTCCGCTTAAAAGGATAACAGCTTTTTTCATTTTTCCACGATTTTAATGGAAGTACTATTTTCAGTCCAGGATTAATTTTCTAACAGTTTTCAAGAGTTTCTTCGCAGAGCTGATCAATGACAGCTTCAAAACTTTGAGTTTTTTCATAACAGGCTAATTGTCTGTCTGCGCTGGTACCCTTATCCAGCATTGTGTGAATATAGTCAATTTCCTCCCGTGACCCAAGGGGATCAACGACATCATCAACTAACTCAAGCATTTCTTTCATTAAAGAGCGCAGGGAGATTTCCTTTTCCTTTCCAAAATCAATCAGTCTTCCATCAATTCCATTTTTGCAGGCCCGCCATTTATTTTCAACAACAAGGGAACGTCGATATTTTCTCCAGGTTTGATTGGATTGGCGAAACTGGATCAGTTTTGCAACAAGTGCTTGGATGAGTGCGGCTATCGCCATAACCTCATTAACTTTTGTTGTACAATCGCATATTCTAAATTCAAGAGTTGGGAATGTAGAATGGGGTCGAATATCCCACCAAATTTTTGAAGGTTCTTCGATGCTGTTGCAGCTGACTAATGTATGTACATACTGGTCATATTCTGCTGCGGAACCAAATCGTTCCGGTATTCCAGTGCGGGGAAGGTCCTCAAACACAATACTTCGGTAGGATTTAAAGCCGGTATTTTGTCCCTTCCAAAATGGGGAAGATGTGGATAGGGTTAAAATATGAGGCATGAAGTAACTCATCTGGTTCATAATATCAATTTTCAGGTCACGATCCTCAATCCCGATGTGAACATGCATTCCAAAGATTAACAGGCGCCTGGCAACGTACTGCATTGTATCAAGCAAGCCCATATACCGTTCCTTATCTGTAACAATTTGGTCTTCCCAGAGAGAAAAAGGATGTGTGCCTGCTGCAAGAATTCGCCGGTTATTCTTCTCAGCAAAGTCACTTATCATCCGCCGAAGTTTCTGTACTTCTTCACGGACTTCTTGTATATTTTTACATACTTTACTGCTAATTTCCACTTGGGATTGAAGGAACTCAGGTTTCATCTGATCCCGAAAAAGAAAAGCCCCTTTTTCCAAAAATTCTGATATGAAAGATGTGAGCTCACGACTTTCTGGATCGATGATCTGATATTCTTCTTCTATACCAATTGTTAAGTTTTCAATGTCAGACATTATTTTCTTTTTATATGTTCTTTTCTTATTGGTTGAGGTTTAAATCCTGATTATTGAAAAACCAAATTCTAAATCTATTTATTAGACATTTCTCATTTCAAATACTTCAATTTAGGAAACTACGTACTTTTTTTTACCTATTTTAATCTGTTTTTTTTCAGCCTGTTTATAAGCATATTCTTAATATAATTTATTTAATGAGAATAAAAAATTAAACAATCCGGTGTGGATTATTCTGTAATAGGTGACAATGTAAATCTGGGTGCACGTTTATGCAGTGCGGCCAGGGCAGGGAAAATTATCCTGGCAGGAAGTGGGAGCGATTTACTTGATAAAGATAATTATGCTCTGGAGGAGTTGGAAGCAATCAACGTGAAGGGGAAAAAGAATAAAATAACTATGTATAGAGTTGAGTATTAAATTTAGTTATTGGAGGAAGAAAAAGTTATTTTGGTCTGACTAATTCAGGCATTGTTGAGCCCCGATGGCAAGTCCAGCAAGATATTTGAGGAGCTCCTTCATAATTGAAGACTGAATCATTCTGAGTCTGAACCATTGTCATCATAAACCGTGCAATATCTTTATGTTCCGTATCGATGGATTTATCATTCATGTCATGGCAGTACTTACATTTCGCACCCAAGTCTTTTGATATCATTTTCATATATTTTTTTACATCTTTAGTGGACGTAAAATCTAAGACTTTTAGGTTTTTTGGAGTTTTGTCACCAGCAATCATGGTTGCTGAAAACACAATCAAAAGAAAAAGAAGCCAAACTTTTTTTATATTCATTTTGTTTCTCCTATTTAAAACCAAGTATGAAATTGGACCAGATATTCAGGATCCGGCTGGATAAAACCATTTTTATCAACTTCACTTAGCCGGGCCTGGATCTTAACCTCAAGAACATTTAATGGAAATAATTCTACTCCCAGGGTGTAGCGGCTGATTGCGCCTGTTTTCCACTTTTCATCCGGGTCAAAAAAGTCATATTTGGCGATGAGATGTACTCCTTGTTTTATTTCCCAGGCCAGTTCATCATAATAGGCATATGAATTTTTTCCATTAATCAAATTTTCTGCTTTATCCAGTTCAAATGTCCACGTGAATTTTGAAAAGGACAATCCCCCTGCTATGCCCATGAGAGACAAATCATTTTCTTTCATTAGGTTCAGGCTGAACATGGGAGAAAACTTTTCAAAAGAGCGTGCAAAATATAACTGGCTGGTTATATTCTTGATCTCTTGGGAACCTGAATTCAGTGGAGTTCCACCACTGGCAGTGAAAAGAAAACCATTCCCAAATGGCAAACCGAACTCAATAAGAGATGATTTTTTTGACCAAAAAAGTTGAAATCCTTCTTGGTAATCTAAACCAATACCCGTTTTTGACATATTTCCATAACGAAAAAATGAGGTATGATCATCCAATCGAATCCCATAATTGGGAAGGGTCTGTCCAACCCGTATCCAGCCATTTTGAGGAAGGACTTTGAATAATCCCCAGAATTCCGTCTCACTGTTTTTAGCGCTCAATTTCGTAAACATACCTGCATTTTCATGTAGTTCTAGATAGATATAAACCTCTGCTTGCATGGGGAAGACCGCAGATTTCCTGGTTGTGTCTGCTGTATTACCATATTGAATTCCCTGCACACGAAAATCACCCCCCACCTGAAGGTGATCCCCGATAGTTCCATCCCAGTCTTCATTACCTTTTGCCTGCCAGCGTTTGAAAGGGAGTTCTTCCAGGGCGACCACATTACTGCCGTAATCATTTCTGAGTCCGCTGCCGGTGGGGTTTACATGACAGGCCATGCAGGAGGAACCATTTTGGACAGCAAAACGGGGGAGAGCAAAAGCAAAGTCCAAACAAAGTAAAAAACTGAGGGAAGAGAAAAATATTTTACTCATTAGTTATCTTGTGCTCCTTCATTTATCCAGGTTTCAATAAGTTGAATTTCAGAGTCCTCAAGACAACAACCAGATGCAGGCATTTGACCACCGGAACCAGTCCCACGCAGTTTTTTAATTATATAACTCCCAGGCCCATTGTTAGATATGACAACATTTCCACTGGTACCTCCATTCATTAAAGCGCTGTATGATGTTAGATTTAGCCCACCTGAACTACCATGACAGGTTGTACATTTATTAGTAAATATAGGTTGGATCTCCGTGGAATAATTTACACAGGTTGAATTATCACCACCACATTCATCGCATTCATCTACTGTGGTATTGCCATTCTGTATGCCGGAACAATCTTCATTAACTTCATCCCCAAGATCACTACATGACCAGAAAGCGATAAGAAAAATCCCAAGGAGGGATAATTTGAATAGTCTCATCAGGCTACAAAAAATAAATTATTTAAGATAGATGGCTTTCTGTGTAACGGTAAGTGTTTCTCCTGTGAATCGGATGAGATAGATACCCGCAGGTAGATTCTCTGGATGCCAGCTAAAGCTATTAAATCCAGGCTGGCTTTTTGTAAATGAAAATTCATTTGCTAGTTCACCCTTTAGGTTAAAAATATTGATATTGACATTTTCCGCCTTGGGCTGTTCCCAGGAAATGGTAGCAGAGGGGTTAAAGGGATTGGGATAGATTGGTTTGAGAATAATGTTGTCTGGGATTGTATTGAGCTTGGTAATTCCGAGAGGGTTCTCTAATGCTCCTTCGTTAATCCAATCCTTAATTAATTGCAGTTCATCTTGATGGCTATCGAAATAGGAGGGGTTTCCCGCAGGCATTCGACCTCCAAAATTAGCAGTCCCTGAAATCTTTTGTACAAGGATGCTACTATCTGCATTTCCAGCAGTTATGACAGGACCATTATTACTATTTCCTTCCATCACGTTAGCATATGAGTCTAAATGAAGTCCATTATCCCCACCATGACAACTTATGCAATTAGCAGTAAAAATTGGTTGGATATCAGTTGCATAATCAACAGCTTGAAGATGAGTGAACCCACATACTAAGATGGAAAAAATAAAATACCATATTTGTTTCATATATCCTCCTTATTGGTTATATGAGCCTGGAACAGTATTGTATTCCGGAATAAATGGTCTTAATTCTTAAATGTTGTTATTAAAATTAACCGATATGAATTATCTTAATAGCGCCAATCTCTAAAATATTTAGGGAAATGACAAGTTTTTTTCTTTTTATTGCGAGATTGGGAATTAGTTTTAATTCAGGAGTGCAAAAAATGGGTAGCATTGTAAATCCTAACAATTACCCGGCTAAAGAAAATGTATTTACAATTCTTGTAGTTGCTCTTCCTGGCCATCACTTCCTGGGATTATGCTCAAAAGAAATTTTATCCTCTCTTCTTTGATGTTGTTCACCTCTTATGGATTGGGGTGGTTTTTTATGTTATCTGGATGGATATTCAAGAATATGGAAGCTGGGGAGAGATGGAACCTGCAGGGAAGAAATGGCTCTATCCAATCCTGGTTTTATTTCCCTTAGGAACATTTCGGTTTTCCTTTGCAAGAATTGCACTAAAATCCGTAATGCCCTGGAAACAGCTCCACATGCTTTCCTGGGTGGTATTTCTTACTCTTGCTCTTCATGCCTTAACAGCGTATCACTCTTTAGATGGAGGAGATGAATTGGTGAAACCAGTCTGGATTTATGTTTTTATCGTATTCTCCATTCATGGAGAAGTTTGAATACAATAGAAACTGTTGGGGCAGAAGGAAATTTGTTCAGAAAACAAACAAATTAATGGGAAAATATTTTATAAAACTGCAAATGTGAGTGAGCTCCAGGAGAAAAAGGGGAAAAAGTTTATACTTGACAAGGTAC
The DNA here is from genome assembly GCA_003535775.1 of Fidelibacterota bacterium. GTDB lineage: Bacteria > Fidelibacterota > Marinisomatia > Marinisomatales > UBA8229 > UBA8229. The sequence continues at coordinate 7,868 of DPYO01000018.1, forward strand.
CAGTTGCCGTATTTAAAGTTGAAGGTGAATTTCATGCCTACAGTAATGTATGTGCACACCAGAAAGGACCAATTTGTAAAGCTGCAGTAGATAGTGAGTTTATAGTCTGCCCCTGGCATAATTTTCAGTACAAAGTAAAAGATGGCAAAGGTCCAGTGGGATTTAATGACTTCATTCCGTATTATCAGACGTCGGTGGAAGACGAATTTATCTGGGTAAGTTTAATGAACTGAAAATTTCCCTATTTTTTTATTCATCGTTTTTCAGTACGAATCCAAAGTTGTAAATTTTTCTATGGATTTAAGTGAATTGAAAGATCGATTTAATTCTACCGAATCAAAATACCTTGAGCTCCGGAGGTATCTTTGACTTGTCATCTAAAGAAGTTCATTTAGGAAAACTTCAGAAAAAGACATTAGCTCCTGACTTCTGGAGCGACAACTCCAAGGCTTCTTCCATTTTAAAAAAAACCGGCATTCTTGAAAAAGAAATCAATCTCTGGAAAGACCTTAAGCAAAGGCATGGAGATGTAGAAGTCCTGTTGGAATTTGCTGAGGCGGGGGAATCAACCGTGGAGGAAGTAGATGTAGAACTGTCTACCTACCAAAAGATAGTGGAAGATCTTGAACTTCAGCTCATGCTTGGGGAAGCTCAGGATGGTCAGGATGCTATCCTGACCATACATCCCGGGGCAGGAGGAACAGAGAGCCAGGATTGGGCAGAAATGTTATACCGAATGTATACAAGGTGGTTTGAAAAGAAAAAGTTTCTTTCCGCATTGCTTGATTATCAACCTGGTGATGAAGCAGGAATCAAAGACGTGACCCTGGAAGTAAAAGGAGAATTTGCATATGGATTGTTAAAAGCGGAAGCAGGAGTTCATCGCTTAGTAAGGATTTCTCCCTTTGATGCCAGCAATCGAAGGCATACATCGTTTGCTTCTGTATTTGTGTATCCATCTGTGGATGAGGATGTCGAGATAGAGATTGATTCCAATGACTTAAGAATTGATACGTATCGAGCGAGTGGAGCAGGAGGCCAGCACGTAAACAAAACCGATTCTGCCATCCGGATCACTCATTTGCCATCCGGGATCGTAGTTCAATGTCAGAATGAACGATCTCAACACAAGAATAAATCGCAGGCAATGAAAGTGTTGAAGGCCCGGCTATATCAAGCAAAATTGGAGGAAGAAAAAGAAGCTGCCAAAGAGCTGGAAGATCAAAAAATGGATATTGGTTGGGGGAGTCAGATTCGTTCTTACGTATTTCACCCCTACAATATGGTCAAAGATCACCGGACAAAGGAAGAGACAGGCAATGTCCAGGCTGTGATAGATGGGAATATCGATTCATTTATCAGGGCGTTTCTGATACAGCGTATTGGGAAAAATTAACCAGAATTCCCTACACATTTTTTCAAGGAGAAAAAAATATCATGTCTGAAGAACATACCAGTTTAAAACAAATTATAAAATTCCGGATGGAAAAACTACAGAAACTGCGAGATGCCGGAGTAAATCCCTACCCTTATTTTTTCAAGCAATCTCATTACAGTGGGGAAATCCGGGAGAATTTTGATTCTCTGGAAAATAAAGACATAACAATAGCAGGCCGAATTATGTCGATACGAAAAATGGGGAAAGCTTCTTTTTGTCACATTCAGGATGGAGCAGGGCGTATCCAGATATATATTCGCCGGGATGATGTAGGAGAAGAAAGCTATATCCACTTTAAACTTCTTGATATGGGTGATTATATTGGCGTAAAGGGATATGTATTCAAGACAAAAACAGGGGAAATATCAATCCATGCTAAAACAGTAACTATTCTCTCTAAGAGCATTCGCCCCCTCCCGATTGTAAAGGAAAAAGACGGAGAGATTTTTGATGCTTTCTCTGATAAAGAGCAAAGATACCGTAACCGTCATCTGGATTTGGTTGTGAACCCTGATAACAAGGAAATATTCATAAAAAGAGCAAAAATTATTTCTATGATCAGACGATTTTTTGATGACAGGGGATTTTTAGAAGTGGAAACTCCTGTACTCCAGCCCCTCTACGGCGGAGCGAATGCGCGCCCTTTTATCACTCACCATAACTCTTTGGATCAGGATTTATATCTTCGGATCGCTGATGAATTGTATCTGAAACGGCTCATCATTGGGGGGATAGATAAGGTATATGAACTAGCGAAGAATTTTCGAAACGAAGGTATGGACCGAAATCACAACCCTGAGTTTACAATGCTTGAATGGTACCAGGCCTATGCCGATTATGGATTCATGATGGATTTTGTTGAAGAAATGATCCGCACAGTTGCAGAAGAGGTTGGTTCTCTTCAGCTTAATTGGGGTGGAATTGAGGTAGATCTTTCAAAACCTTTTATCAAAAAACCTTTCCTGGCTCTGCTGAAGGAAGCAACTGGTCAGGATATAACCGGTGGTGATGAAACTCAAATAAAAGAGATTTGTAAAGAACAGGGGCTGTCTGTACCGGAGAAAGCAAATTACGGACAGTTACTTGATGAACTGATGAAAAAGCTTGTTGAACCCAATTTAATCCAGCCGACATTTGTAATAGATTATCCAAAGGCGATTTCACCCCTGGCGAAGATGCACCGAAATAATAATTCAGAGATTGTAGAGCGGTTTGAACTCTTTATTGGCGGTGCAGAATTTGCGAATGCTTTTTCTGAACTGAATGATCCAATTGATCAAAGAGATCGCCTAGAAACCCAAGAGAAGCTCCATGCTGCCGGTGATGAGGAAGCACACCCAGTTGATGAAAATTTTCTACAGGCTGTAGAGTATGGCATGCCCCCAACAGGGGGAGTTGGTGTGGGAGTGGACCGCCTGGTAATGCTTTTAACAGAGAATCGATGGATCAGAGACGTCATTCTTTTTCCCTCTTTGAAAACGGTTAAGGAGTGAAACCAATTAGTTAAAGGAAGAAAATTTTTCTGTAAATGAATCTACCTACTTTCATTGCTTTCCGTCATCTCCGTTCTCCCCAAAAGGGCAGTTTTTCTACACTTGCGGGGATCCTGGCTATTGCTGGATTAGGAATTGGGATTGCAGCTCTTATCATTACCTTGAGCATTCTCGAAGGATTTGAAACTACCATTTCAGAAAAAATTGCCGGGTTCGATGGACATATACGACTCCAGCATTTTTTGGATACACCTGTACCGGAAGAAAACCCGATCTTGGACAGTCTGCTGGGAACATCCTTAGGCCAAACGGTCATTCCCTTTATCCAGAGACCAGCTCTTTTGAGGAGAGGTTCTTATGCGGAAGGTGTCATTGTGGAGGGACTTGTTGTACCTGATAAGAAATTCGGGTTGACACATATTATTGTTGATGGAACATTAAATTTGAACCCCGGTTCCATCCTGATCGGGAAACGTCTTGCTGATAATATGTCCCTTCAGGTTGGAGATAAACTTGCACTTTTTGATATGGAATCCATTACCGGTGTATCTTCCGGCCAGCGAGTAAAGGCATTCACAATCACCGGATTGTTTCACTCAGGTTTGCTGGAATATGACCGTTCTATTGTGTATACATCCCTAAAAGACGCTCAGCATCTGTTCAGTATGGAAAAGCAGATTTCGGGGCTTATGCTTCTATTTAAAAATTCTGCACTTGCAGGGGCAGCTTACTCCCAGCTTGAAGCAGAATTGGATTATCCATGGTATGTGATGTCATGGAAAGATAAACACCATATTTTATTTGATTGGATTCGGGTCCAGCGCTGGCCTATTCTATTCATTTTTGGACTCATTGCTTTTGTTGGGGTTGTTAATATTGTTTCTGCTATGGCAATGATCATAATTGAAAAGATCCGCGAGATTGGCATTTTCACTTCCCTGGGGTTTACGCCTCACGCAATTCGAAGGATTTTTCTTTTTGAAGGCACCATTATAGGAGCCATTGGATCTTTAGCCGGTGTTTTGATCGCCCTGCTGCTGATATGGCTGCAATTACGTTTCCAGTTAATTTCCATCCCGGAAGATGTGTATTTCATGGACAGAATCCCAGTTGCCATGAATGGATGGCTTATCTGTCTTATAGGTTTTGCGGGATTGGTTGCATCCATGCTAGCATCATTGTTACCAACAATAAAGGCAGCAAAAATACATCCTGCAGAAGCCCTTAGGTACGAGTGACATGAATGTCTCGACCTACATTGCAAAACGATTTCTACTTGGAGAAAGAGGTGTTGGTGCAAGCAGGTTTACTGGTTTGATTGCTATTGCGGGGATGGCAGTGGGATGTTTTGCTCTCATACTCTCCATTGCAGTTTTGAATGGTTTTGAGAAGAAAGTAACTGCGAAAATCCGCGGGTTTGAGGGAGATCTCCGAATTTCAGGAGCATCCCTGGATTTCATTGATATACAAAAACAGATGGAGGAGGAACAAGGTGTTTTATCTTATATGCCTTTCATGGAGCGTAAAGGTCTGGTCATCGGAGATGGAAATATTCTCAGAATTGCGACACTGAAAGCTATAGATATGAATAAGGTTTCTTCTTTTTACCAGCTTGGATTGAACGAAATTAAACTAAACTCATCTGATTTTCCAATTGTCATTGGTCAACTGCTTGCAAACCGATTAAATTTAGCAGTAGGGGATTATCTCAAACTGATGAGCCCAGTTGATCACCCGTCGCAGTTTGGACTGCCCCGAAAAGTGCAGGTAAAGGTGGTGGGGATTTTCCAGGGGAATGTATTGGATTATGATGACAGGTTAGTTTTTGTTCCATTGTCTGTTGGGAAATTGCTTTTTACCAGAAAAAAAGGACTCGACGGTGTTGATATCCGGTTGACTGCTGAGACAGAAATAAATATGACCCGGAAACGGTTATTAAATAGGTTCCCACACATGACGATTGAGAGCTGGGAGAATATCCATGAGGGTTTATTCCAGGCTATGCGAATGGAACGAATCGGTGCCATTGCGGTATTAAGTTTGATTATTCTTGTGGCTTCGTTTAATTTGACTTCCACACTGGTTCTGGTTACCATCCAGAAAATCAGGGAGATCGGTATTCTACGATCGGTTGGAGCTACGACTGGTATGATTCGATCGATTCTAATGAAGCAGGGATTTATGATTGGTGGTATTGGTGCATCTGTTGGATTGGGGTTAAGTTTTTTGGTTGTGACTGTACAGGTAAATTTTGGCCTACTCCATTTACCGGAAGACATTTATTTTATGAAAACCCTACCCATGATATTAACTGTTAAAGATGTGATCCTTGTTCCCTTCATTGCAATTTTCTTGATAAGTATATCATCTGGATTAGCAGCACAACGGGCTGTATTGATTCAACCAAAAGACGCTATTTATATGGAAAAATGATACTGGAAGCAAAACAGATTTCAAAATCGTTTCAAAATGGAACCAGGAAACTTGAGGTTCTTCGAAAGCTATCCTTATCTGTTGACAAGGGGGAAATTGTTACCATTATGGGACCTTCTGGTTCGGGCAAATCGACACTTTTGAATATCCTGGGGACCTTGGATAGTGCAACTTCAGGTACTGTAGTTATTTGTGGAAAAAATATTGTTCATTTAGGCGATAAATCACTGGCTGAATTAAGAAATCGTCATATTGGATTTGTGTTCCAGTTTCATCATCTCTTACCGGAGTTCACAGCACTGGAGAATGTGTTAATACCTGCTGAATTAATGGGAGCTAAAGACTCTGCAAAAAGCCGGGCAAAGGAATTGTTTGAATATGTCGGTCTAACAAAACGAATGGATCATTTTCCATCTCAACTGTCCGGGGGAGAACGGCTTAGAGTGGCGGTCTTGAGAGCCCTCATTAACACACCGGATATAATTTTAACTGATGAACCGACTGGAAACCTCGATGCTGCAAACGCAGAGCGACTTTTGGAACTTTTTACCAATATCTGCCGGGATTTTCAGCAGGCGATGATTATTACGACTCATGATCGACATGTTGCCTCTATTGGGTCACGTACATGTCGACTTGAAAATGGAACTCTTCTTGTGATAACTTAATGAATACTTTTATAGCTGATTGTCAAACTCGTAACTTCCAGATAGTATGAAAGAAAATTTTTCAAAGCGTGTTCAAGATATTATGAAATATGCCAAGGAGGAGGCTATTCGCCTTGGACATAGTTATGTAGGGTCTGAACATCTTTTATTGGGAATTCTTCGAGGGGAAAAGGGCCTGTCGATGAAGATATTGGATATCTTTGACTGTGATGTAGAGGGAATATGTGCCATGGTTGAAGACATGATCAAAGCGTCCGGTGGGACCATGACTCTTGGCCATTTGCCCCTAACGCGCAGAGCGGAGCGCATTCTGAGAAATGCCTACAATGAAGCGATAGCTTTGGGTATTGCGGTTTCAGATGATGAACATTTATTGCTGGCTATTTTAAGGGAATCGGAGGGGATTGCTTTTGAAGTGATGAATGCCTATAATTTGGACTATGAGAGTGTAAAAGAATTTTTACAAAAACAAACAACTGAGGAAGAATCAGTTGAACATTCTGTTTTAAGCAAGTCATCTAAAACAAAAACACCAGCTTTGGATCATTTTTCAAGGGATCTAACAAGATTGGCGCAGAAGGGAAAACTGGATCCTGTTATTGGAAGGATAAATGAAATTGAACGGATTGCTCAAATTTTGACGCGAAGGAAGAAAAATAATCCAGTTCTCATTGGTGAACCAGGAGTTGGAAAAACTGCCATTGTGGAAGGGTTAGCACATCGGATTACTGAAAAATCTGTTCCAGGATTGCTGCATAACAAACGGGTTTTGTCATTGGATTTGGCAGCTATCGTTGCCGGAACCAAGTATCGCGGCCAGTTTGAGGAACGCATGAAAACGATCATGGTTGAAATGGAAAATACGGATAATCTTATTTTATTTATTGATGAACTTCACACCCTTGTTGGCGCTGGTGGGGCTACGGGTTCTTTGGATGCATCTAACATATTCAAACCAGCTTTGGCTCGAGGCGACATTCATTGCATTGGCGCAACAACGATGGATGAATATCGCAAACATATTGAAAAAGACGGCGGATTAGAAAGACGCTTCCAAAAGATTTTGATTAATCCCCCAACGACAGAAGAATCTGTCCAAATTTTAAACGGTCTGAAATCCAATTACGAAAATCATCATAACGTTATTTATCATGAAAAAGCCATAGAAGCATGTGTTGGCCTATCACATCGATATATAAGTGATCGTTTTCTTCCTGATAAAGCGATTGATGCTATGGATGAAGCTGGATCACGTGCTCATATGCTGAATATGAAAATCCCTCAGGCTATTCTGGATATTGAAGTGAAAATCGATAAAATCCGGAAAGAGAAAGAACAGGTGGTTACTGAGCAGAAGTTTGAAAAAGCCGCTTCGCTAAGGGATAAAGAACAAAAACTGATGATAAAACTGGCAGAGGTTCAGAAAAAATGGAATAAGGAAGAAGGAAAGAACCCGGTCCTGATTACTGAAGATCACATAGCTGATGTAGTTTCATTAATGACTGGGATTCCTGTGGCCAAAGTTTCCCAATCCGAAACCCAGAAACTTTTAAATATAGAGAAAGAAATCCATAAATATATTGTGGGTCAGAATGAAGCAATTAAATGTTTGTCTGGTTCAATTCAAAGGGCTCGAGCAGGATTAAAAAGTCCCCATCGGCCGATCGGTGTATTTCTTTTTCTTGGACCTACAGGAGTTGGTAAAACAGAATTGGCTAAAGTTATTGCAAATTATTTATTTAGTTATCCTGATGCGCTTATTAAAATAGATATGACAGAATATGGGGAACGATTCTCAGTCTCTCGAATGATTGGGGCACCCCCTGGGTATGTGGGGCATGAAGAGGGAGGAGATCTGACCGAAAAGGTTCGTAGAAATCCTTATTCTGTTGTCCTGTTCGATGAGATTGAAAAAGCTCATCCGGACGTTTTCAACGTGTTGCTTCAATTATTTGATGAGGGAGTACTGACAGATGGACTGGGAAGGAAAGTTGACTTCAAGAACACGATCATTATTATGACTTCCAATGCAGGGACAAGGGAGATCCAAGATCATACCTCATTTGGATTTACAGATATAGAAACTGATTTCGATTATTCTTCAATGAAAGACCAGATACTCGATCAAGTTAAATTAATTTTTAACCCAGAATTCTTGAATCGTATTGATGATACCATTGTGTTTCATCCCCTTTCCAGGCAAGAGGCATTGGAGATTGTAGACCTTCTCCTTGTGGATCTGAGAGAGAATCTTTTTACACTGAATATAGAGCTATTTTTAACCAAGCGGGCTAAAATGTTGCTTTTAGGTAAAGGTTTTAGTCCAAAATATGGTGCACGAAACCTTCGCCGTGAAATACAATCTTCGTTGGAAAAACCCATCTCTGAACTTCTTCTTGAAAATGTATTTGTATCCGGTAATAAAGTAAAAGTGGACACTTCGGATGGACAGTTTACATTTAATTCTGTTCGAAAGAAAAGAATGAGTTCTAAATCCTGAGAATATCCCTTATTTCTGTCATAAAGTACTGTAATACTTAAGTATCTGCCATTTAGGCAATTATTTTTATTTGGCACATAAATTGTAATATTTTGTATAAATTTTAACTTATTTATAGAATTTTAGAATTAAGGAGAAAAAAGTGGGAAAAATAATTGGTATTGATCTTGGTACAACAAATTCATGTGTAGCTGTTTTAGAGGGTGGAGAACCAACCATTATAACTAATCCTGAAGGGGGTCGTACAACCCCGTCAGTTGTTGGATTCACGAAGGACGGCGACCGCCTAGTTGGGCAGACTGCGAAGCGACAGGCAGTGACCAATCCGGAAAACACAGTATTCTCTATTAAACGCTTTATGGGCAGGATGTACAAAGAGGTAAGTACTGAAATATCTGAAGTGCCCTACAAAGTTGATAAGAATTCAAACGGAGCCGTTGTCGTTAAGGTGAGCGATAAAGAATATACTCCACCAGAAATTAGTGCTATGATTCTCCAAAAGTTAAAGCAAATGGCTGAAGAACATCTTGGGGGAAAGGTAACCGATGCTGTGATTACGGTCCCAGCTTATTTTAATGATTCCCAGCGTCAGGCTACAAAAGACGCCGGGAAAATTGCTGGATTGAATGTCCGACGGATTATTAATGAACCGACAGCAGCTTCGTTAGCTTATGGATTGGACAAAAAAAAGGACGAAAAAATCGCTGTTTTTGATTTAGGTGGAGGAACATTTGATGTTTCGATTTTGGAGTTGGGAGATGGTGTTTTTGAAGTGAAATCATCCAATGGTGACGGGCACCTGGGGGGAGATGATTTTGATCAAAGGGTTATTGACTGGATCGCTGATGAATTCAAGAAAAGCGATGGGATT
>DPYO01000137.1:0-154 GCA_003535775.1 Fidelibacterota bacterium
GGAAGAAGGGCAATGGTCCTTTGAAAAAGTTCATGGCGAATTGGGTCAGATTGTAGCCGGTGAAATTCCGGCCCGGGAATCAGAAAATGAAATTACTTTATTTAAATCGGTGGGGAATGCTATCCAAGACCTTGCCATGGTAAATTTGATACTG
>DPYO01000137.1:561-2768 GCA_003535775.1 Fidelibacterota bacterium
CGATGCCCATACGGGCGGGGAACCTCTTCGGATTATTATTTCAGGATTTCCTAAACTGAATGGAAACACTCTTTTAAAAAAATGCGCTTCCGCTAAAAATCAATTTGATGAGATTCGAAAAGCACTGATATGGGAGCCACGAGGACATGCGGACATGTATGGTGCTATTATCGTTGAACCGGACACAACCAGTGCAGATTTTGGGGTAATTTTTATTCATAATGAAGGCTACTCCACAGGTTGTGGTCATGCTGTCATCGCACTGACAAAAGTCTTTGTAGAAACAGGTTTGGTTCCCCTGAGCGAACCAGAGACTGAAGTAAAAATAGACGTGCCATCCGGCTTCATTAAATCCTACGCAAAAGTTAAAAATGGACAGGTGACAGGAGTACGATTTAAGAATGTCCCATCTTTTGTTCAATTAATTGGTGCAAAAGTTGATGCCCCAGGGATCGGAACGATTAATTATGATCTTGCTTTCGGCGGTGCGTTTTATGTTTTTGTAGATGTTGCACAATTTGGTTTGGATTGCACATCGAAGTATCAAAACCAATTAATTGAGACTGGAATGAAAATAAAACATGCGGTCATGAATTCGGTTGAAATGGTTCATCCCTTAGAGCCTGATATGAATTTTCTTTATGGGACAATTTTCACTGGTGCATCAAAAGATCCTAATCATCACAGCCGAAATGTCTGTATTTTTGCAGAAGGAGAAATGGACCGAAGTCCCACAGGCACTGGTGTCAGTGCCAGGGCAGCTATTCTCCATGCCAAAGGCAAGATTAAGCTTGGCGAGTCTATTATTATTGAAAGTATTATCGGTTCGACATTTTCAGTAAAGGTGGTTACAACAACAACCTTTGGACATTACGATGCAGTGATACCTGAGGTCAGTGGCAATGCTTACATAACCGGGAAGAACACATTTTGGATCAACCCGGAAGACCCATTAAAAAATGGATTTGTTCTAAGATGATAATATTTGGAAATATTAATTTAATTATTATACAAACTAATAAAATAAATCACCTACGAGGAACTCTGCAACAAAGGTCTATGGTTTCATTCAAGAAGAGGAATGACCGTGCTTGAAACAATCGTCCATAATTCAACTTCGGAGCATAAAGGGACGGTAATCTGGATGCACGGATTGGGTGCTGATGGACATGACTTTGAATCATTGGCCCCAATGATGGATTCACCACATACGCGTTTTGTCTTCCCTCATGCCCCAATCCGGCCAGTGACAATGAATGGTGGAATGCGTATGCGATCCTGGTATGATATCCGTAATCTTGTAAGTGGGCCTTACAATGATAGAGAAAGTTTAGAAGAAGTAGAGGAAAGTCACACCTTATTACTAGAATTAATTGAATCTGAGCAGCAAAATGGGATTCCATTTAAGCAAATAATACTTGCAGGTTTCAGTCAGGGGGGTGCAATGTCGCTCTATACTGGATGTAGGTTTCCATACCAATTGGCTGGAATCATGGTTCTCTCTAGTTATTTGTTATTTCCAGATGCCCATAAGACTGAATCACATCCATCAAATATTCAAACACCGATATTGTTCTGTCATGGAAGTTATGATCCAATGGTAGATATTATACAGGCGGGAAAGAAGTCTTACGATTTTTTGGTTGAAGAAGGCCGAACATGTGAATGGCATGAATATCCAATGGGACATGAAGTGTGTATGCCTGAAGTTAGGGAAATAAGCCGGTGGATATCCGAATGTATACCCTGAAACTCATTTTAAATCAAGAGATACTCAAGAGTCTGAACGTTCTAGCACAGCACCATAATCTAAATGAGGATACCTGCCAAATTGATTCCTTTGGATAAATTGAAGAGATGAAGAGAAAGAATTTATTTTAAAGAAAATAAAGGAGATAATTATGAAAAGCATAGACATTAAAAGTGTAATAATTGGAGTGTTAGGTACGATTTTGGTCTTTGTTTCAATAGGTGCTAAAAGCCAATATGAACACTTGAGTGATATAGTGTGTAATTCAATAACAGTTTTGGATAATGGAACTGGTGGATATATCAAAATCTCCAACTCTGGTGGTAAACAGACATCCTATCTTGGAACTGCTGAAAATGGTGATGGTTTTCTTACAACCTTCAACTCTGATGGTAAAAAGACAACCTTTCTTGGAACTGCAAAAGAAGGTGGTTTTGGTTTTCTTACAACCTTCAAC
>DPYO01000137.1:3121-3897 GCA_003535775.1 Fidelibacterota bacterium
GGGACTAGTGAAGGTGGTTCTGGTATACTTGAAACCTTCAATAAACACGGAGTAATGGTTGGATATTTTGGTTCAAACTAAGAACAAGATGGAATAACAGGACTGGCTGACCGCTGCTGTGATGTAGGGTGGACTGCATCAGGCAAAGAATAATCTTGGCTAAAAGAAGGTGATTAAAAAACTACATCTATCTTTTCACAAAAAAGCCGTTCTCCAAATTGATTCCTCTGGGTAAATTGAAGAAAATATTACTTATAGTTCACTAATTGTATATTAATTGGTTTTATGGTAATTTTAACTGATTCTATTTAGGAGGACAAAATGAAACAATACATAATAGGATTTATTACAGGTGCTTGTCTTATAGCAAGTGCGGTTATGTTTATGGGCGCACAGAACCAACATGAAAATTTGGGTGATATAACGGTTAATTCGATAACGGTATTAAGTGATGGGAGTGGTGGATATATCAAAACCTACAACTCTGAGGGGAAACAGACATCCTATCTTGGAACTGGCGGTACTGGTGGTTTTCTTGAAACCTTCGATGCTACTGGTCAATCAACATCCTATCTTGGAACTGGAGGTACTGGTGGTTTTCTTGAAACCTATAATATTTATAGTAACAAGACAGCATATTTAGGCACCGGGACAAAGGGCTATGGAATAATAAAACTTTCAGGCCAAAACGGTAATTTGGGCTGGGGAAGGTCAGGCAAAAAATAATCCGCCTGTTTTGGTAACACTGCAAACTGATCCCTTCCGATAAATTTTTT
>DPYO01000158.1:0-1386 GCA_003535775.1 Fidelibacterota bacterium
ATAGTAGATTGAACTATAATAAAGTAAAAAAAATGAAACGCCTCTGCCTTTATCAAGCCCCACATTCGTGGGGTTTTTTGTTTGTAAAGATGATGATGGGTAGATTTGGATATGATGAGTCGCATCTCACCGCTGCTTCTGTTTTGATAACTGTAATTGCAGCCGTAATCCATGAATGTTATGACAAAGTTTTATGAAAAGAAGACAATTTATTAAGACTGGATTGGTTGGAACATTCGCAGCGGGAATAACACCCCTATCCCTATTAAAAGGCAGGGATTGCGACATCACAAATTCGGACATTCTTGGACCTTACTGGTCAGAAGATCACCTATACCGAATAATCTTGGCCAATTCCGACGAACCGGGGACACGCATCTTTATTTCTGGAACCGTAAAAGCAAACGATTGTGAAACACCCATCCAAAATGGAGTCGTGGACGTTTGGCATGCAAATGACAACGGTTGTTACACTGTTTTTCAGGAATGTGATACGGGGAACAGTGACGAGGATCCTTATAATCTTCGGGGTAAAATGCTTACCAATGAAAATGGAGAGTATGCGTTTGAATCTATCTGGCCGGGATATTATGCCACCCGCCCTAAACATTTTCATTATAAGATTACGACACCTAACGGATTAGAACTGGTCACTCAATGTTACTTCGAAGGAGACCCACAGGTTACTGAAGAATGGGAAGCAGATCATCCCGGACAAATTATACCGTTAGAAGAAAGTGAAAATGGGCTTATTGGCATTTTTGATATTGTGATGGATGAAGAAGATATCCAAGTTGGAATTAATGGTGAAACGGTCCCGCTTCCCCAAAAACCGGTTTTACGTCAAGCTTATCCAAATCCATTTAACAATTCTACCCGAATTGAATTCAGTATTTCAAGACAGGGTCACGTGGGTTTAGAAATTTACGATATGAACGGAAAATGGGTAACCAGTTTAGTGAAGAATCATTTATTCCCCGGAACCCATTCAATCAATTGGAAAGGTATTGGTGCAACCGGAAACCCCGTTTCTTCCGGCTCTTATTTGGTTGTAATGAAATATGGAGGGTTCACTGCATCAAAAAAGATAGTTTTTTTGAAATAAGTAAACTCCCGACAAATCATTTTAACTGAGAATATCGATATTAAATAAGGATAGGTTTTAAGCGAAATCACCACATTAGCGGATTTTTTTTGTTTATAGACATTCAGGACTGGTGGGGTGTAATATTGCAGAGGTCGTAGAGTAATACATGGTTAAAAAATCGTATTTAGCAAAAAAGGATAAAGAGCTGAAATTGGAGGTAATTAAGAAACTTAATCCAAAACTATATGATAAAGTAAAAGCAGGTGCAATGGAAATCCAGGATGCATATGTCCAAACAA
>DPYO01000158.1:1771-1985 GCA_003535775.1 Fidelibacterota bacterium
GCTCTCAGTTTGAGAAGTTCATTAAATTCAAAATTTGGAATATTAGCTGAAATGAGGCCGTCATCTGGTGGAGTCTTTGAAGTCACTTTAAATGGAAGTTTAATATTTTCTAAAAAACAATTAGGAAGTTTTCCTAAAGATGGAGAAATAGTTACTTTTATAGAAGATGTATTAAAAGTAATCTAAGGAGAAATAAAATGACCTACATTATAGC
>DPYO01000158.1:2344-2474 GCA_003535775.1 Fidelibacterota bacterium
TTGTGATACTGCTTGTGTAGAAGTATGTCCAGTGGATTGTATTCATTTTACAAAGGATAAAGATATTGGTGCGGAAGCCAAAGCAGAAGGATTTGACCCAGAGGGGAAACAACTATACATAGACCCAGAG
>DPYO01000158.1:2853-3371 GCA_003535775.1 Fidelibacterota bacterium
TGTCCAGTTGAGGCAATTTTTGAAGAAACAGAAGTACCAGGGGAATGGAATAAATACATTAAAATGAATTATGAGTTTTTTGGACAACAGGCCCCGTAATGAAAACATTAAATATACATGACAAAGACCCAAATGAAATAAGTTCTTTGGTTGAACAGTTTATTGATACTGATGAGAGACCAATTCAGATAATTACTGATAATGAATTTTACTCTAAAAGAAAGAAAGTTGTTGGAGAGATTTTAAATAGAAAAAGAAAACAGGGAGGAATAAAATATTATTGTCTGTTTAATACACCATATGTTACTTGGAGAATTTATAAATGAAAAAAAAGACTGTAAAAGAATATAACTTTATTACCGAATCTGACTGGTGGAAGAATATGCCCAATCGAAAAGGACTACCGAAAGGACATCCTTTTATTGATAGAGAATTTCCTGGAGCACTTAAAGTAACAGAAGATTCAATTGAAAAACCGGTAGATTTAACTAATGATATGACTGAAGAAGAACTGAAAG
>DPYO01000080.1 GCA_003535775.1 Fidelibacterota bacterium
GGTGTAGTCCTTGTAATCAGAAAATTCAACACTTGAACCAGTGTGTCTACTTCGATGATTGCCCGAGAGCAAGCCTTCCACTAGTTTTGTGGCAAGTACGTTTAAAGAAGCAATCCGTGAAAGAATTTCTGGATCGGATTCTATAGCCTTATTTTTGTTCATTAAGGAAGATTCGTTAAATTAAGAGAAAATAATTTTCTACGTTCCGTTCCCTTGTCTAATATTATGTGGCTAAATTATTTTTGGCAAACTTAAAAAATAAATTTATTTGCTATGGTCTTGCTTCAAGTTGACATCCTAGATTGGCCTTATACAATGGATTTAATACTACTGGCTAAAATATGAAATGGTTGAATTTATGAGCTATACTCGTTATTGCAAGTGTCACTTTTATGAGGGTGAGTCAGAACACTGGGGTCTTCTTGATCGTAAGGATTTTGCTCATAAAGGTGCATCTCCTCATTATACTCCTGATATTCAGATTTCCCCTGAGCACCTTATCCTAGAAGTTAATTTTGATTGGACCAAGGAAAGAGTCTGGGGCACCACTCAATATAATTTATTTTTTAAAGGTCATGATGTCGAACAAATAATTTTTGATGCGGTAAATTTAGATGTATCACGTGTTTTAATTGGGAGAAAATCAGTAGATTTTGAGAATACAGGAAAAAAAATCATCATCCCACTGAATAAGAAATATAGAGTAGGTGATCGAATGAGTGTCAAATTAGATCATTCTGTGACACGCCCTACTGCAGGAATCTATTTTACCAAACCAGATAACCACCATACTGACCGATTTAAGACCGTATGGACGCAGGGACAAGATGAAGATTCTCGTTACTACTTCCCCTGCTTTGACAAACCTAATTTCAAGCAAACTACAGAAGTTATTATTAATCTTCCAGCAAAAATGTTTGGATTGTCAAATGGACGTCTAATAAAAAAAAGTACCACTCGATCAGGCTCCTCTTTTCACTACAAGATGGAATTACCTTATTCGACCTATTTGTTGTCAATTGTTGCTGGTGAATTTTCAGAGCATAAGGAGACAATAAAGGGAGTCGATATTAAGTGGTATGTACAGAAAGGTCGGGAGCAGCAAGGACAAAATGCTTTTAAGGATACAGGTAAGATTATCCATTTTTTTTCTGATTATACCGGATTTAAATATCCCTACAAACATTACACACAAATCGCAGTCCCAGAATTTGTTTTTGGTGGGATGGAAAATTTCACCGTTACTACTCAGACAGATCTTGCGCTATTCGATAATCGTGCTGCTTTAGATGGAGATTCAAATGGGCTAGTAGCTCATGAAGCAGCTCATACGTGGTTTGGGAATATCGTGACTGCAAAAAACTGGTCTCAAGCTTGGTTGCATGAATCTTTTGCGACCTATTTTGATGCCCTCTATACTCGCGAGTCCAAAGGAGAAAATGAATTTAGATACCAACTTCTAGAGAATGCCGAAACATATTTTAGTGAAGACTATGCCTATAGGCGACCTATTGTTACTAACGTGTATAAGGAACCTATTGATTTATTCGATGCTCACCTGTATCCAGGAGGAGCGGTACGTTTACATCATCTTAAATCTATCGTAGGAGAAAAACTTTTCAGAAAAGGACTGAAAGTATTTCTAGATCGCTATCGTTATAATCTTGTTGAAACAACCGATTTTATTCGTTGTCTTGAGGAAGTAACTGGATGTAATTATGATGAATGGCTGCATCAATGGATATATCGTGGTGGCTATCCAAGGTTGGAACTTACATTTGATTGGAGTGCAACTGATAAGATGGCTACAGTTGGAATCAAACAAACTCAGAAATCAGATAAAAAAAATGAAGAGCTATTGTTTAAAATACCATTTGTTTTAGAATTTTATTATAAAAATAGTCAAGAGAGGTTTTCTGTAGAAATAAAATCAGATAAGGAAAAATTCTGCTTTCGCCTTAAAAGTAAGCCGCTATTTTTTAGAATCGACCCGGACTATGAATGCCCATGCAAAGTCGTTGTTTCTGACATTCCTCGTCCGATGTTCTATGAACAATTAAAGCGTGATCTGGACCCTATTGGACGTTTAGAAGCTGCTTCTGAATTGACTAAGAATGCATCAACGGAAGATGTGAATATTTTGGGAGAACGGTTAAAGAAAGAAAAAGAGTGGGGTGTTGCCATTCGTATTGCAAAAGCACTAGGAAAGATAGGCGGAGAGGAAGCAAGAAACTTTTTGATTAAAGGGCTAAAAAATAGTAATCCTAAAATTCGCAAAGGAATTATTAGTGCTTTAGGGAATTTTTGTCATGATAAAAAATCTATTTTATCTATTCGTCAATTTGCTGAGAAAGATCCCTCATATAGAGTGGAAGCTGTGGCCCTTCAGATGTTGGGGAAAATTAAAGATAAAGACTCGTTTGCGTTTCTCGAAAGTTCAATCAGTCGTAAATCTCACAATGCCATGGCACAAACAGCTATTTATAATGCTCTCGCTGAGTTGGAAGATGAGGCCTCTTGGGACTACCTTATAAGAGGAGCTGAATACGGAGCCCATCGAAATAGCCGGCAGGCAGCAATGCGAGCATTAGCAAAACTTGCCCAAAGATACCCTTACCGAAAAGGCGAGGTTATAGAACATTTGATCAGGTTTGCTAAAGAAAAGCGGGGAACCCCAGCGGCAACATTCCGCGGTAAACTAGGTGCGATCATAGCTATGAAACAATTGGATGACCTTTCAGCTATTCCAGTTCTTAGGGAAATAGCGGATAATGAAACAGATGGGAGATTGCAAAGGCGTGCAGAAGATACAATTTCTTACCTTAGAGAATCTGCAAAAAAACCAAAAGAGATTAAAGAAATTCGTTCAGAATTGGATAGTATTGTTGCAGAAAATAAATTGCTCCGTGAGCGCGTAGATATCATAGAAAAAAAACACACAGCTAAAACTCGAAAGAAAAAGGGATAAGAAAAATGAATCGACCTTTCAATGATCAGCCTATAGAAATTTTGATCGACCAAAATCTTCTTCAAGAAGGAACTATTCTTGATCTTCGTTTGAAATATATAGGGGATCGGGGTATGGAGTATTTATCACAATGCGCGAAGCTTGTTAATCTTCGCGAATTAAAACTAGAGCGTAATGAGATTACAGATTTGGGCATTCAGGCACTTGCCGAGTCCACTATATTGACTAGCATTAAATCTCTAAATCTTGAAAGAAACTCTATAGGTGATGAAGGTGTGAGGTCGATTTCCTTATCACCTCTTTTTTCTCACTTAACCGCACTTAATTTATGGAAGAATCAAGTT
>DPYO01000248.1 GCA_003535775.1 Fidelibacterota bacterium
ACGAAACTGTACATCTTTGTTTAATAAGGCAACTATCTTTCTTAAAGATAATTGTACCTCATGCGCGTTTCCGCTTTTTTGCGCTGATTTAAGCAGAATGACTGCCAGTTGTTTTGCCCGGGAATTAAGACTCATATTCCTTTATATTAGATAATGATTCGTCTATCAACGCTTTGTTGTCTTCCGGGGATATGTTCTTATTGATCAGTTTTTCAGCGATGCTCATAGATAAGTTCACCACTTCACTTTTTATTTCAGCTATGGCTTTTTCTTTCTCAATGTTAATCTGTTTTTCAGCTTCACTGGCAATTTTCTTGGCTTGTTCTTTAGCAACATCCAGAGTTTCATCCTTCAGCTTCGCTGCTGCCGTTTTACCTTCTGACAAAATCGATTGAGCTTCTGAACGGGCTTGATTAATAATCGCCTGACCTTCAGCGTTTAACCTTTCCAGTTTTTTCTTTGCTTTTTCAGCATCTTCCAGAGAAGACCGGATTAATTCTTCTCTGTCTTTTAACATTTTCAGCAATGGTTTCCAGGCAAATTTTGCTAATACTGTCAGCAGCAATAAAAATGTTAGAATGGTCCAGACAAATAGTCCCGGGTCTAGCTGGACTAAAGGGTTATTCATTATATTTCTTTATAGATTGTTATTTCATCAATACAATCAACAGGGCAAATACTTCACCCAAAATTGCCACACCTTCGAGTAAGAACAGGGGCAGATTAACGGCACCCGTGATCTTATCTGAAGCTTCTGGCTGCCGGGCAATACCTTCTGCAGCAGCAGCTGCCAAACGGCCAATACCAAGCCCGGCACCAATTACGATGAGTCCTAGGCCAATTCCTACTCCAAATAAATGAAGATTTTCCATCTTATGATTCTCCTTATTATTGATTAATGATGTACATTTATTGCCATTCCAATAAATACAGAAGACAATAGTGTAAAAACATAAGCTTGTACCAAAACAACGATAATCTCTAAACCTGAAATAGCTGTAGCCATTGGAATTGAGAAAAGAGCTACGCTTATCCCAGTAACAGTGCTATCAAACATATCAGCGAAAATAGCCATGAAAGATAAAATTGCTAGAATTGCGATATGTCCACCGGTCATATTTGCCGCTAATCGCATGGTTAATGCAAAAGGTTTCACAAACATTCCGATAATTTCTATTGGGATCAGGATGATATATACTGGCCAAGCCAGTCCGCGTGGTGCTAAATTTTTCCAATGATTAATAAATCCATGAGTGCGGGATCCTGCTACCATTATTGCAAAGAAGGTGATCGTTGAAAGGCCAGCAGTTACATTAAAATTGCCTGTGGCTGTTACGCCACCATGTAAAAGTAAATTAATAAAATTATGATCATTAGTTGCTGGAACTTGAAATAAAAATCGATTTAGAACTCCGAGTAAATCAAAAACCGGGATCAGGCCAATCCCATTTGCAAAAAGGATGAAAAAGAAAAAGGTCAGAATTAGGGGTGCCCATGTATCTACATGTTTTGAGCCGACATTTGGTTGAACTATCGAATCACGAATGAACTTTACAACTGCCTCTATTACATTCATCCACCCTTTTGGTTGAGGCTTATCTTGTTTTAAATATTTTCTAATAGGTATTATAACTGAACAAGCAACTAAAACAGCAACGATCCATAACATGAGCACATGCTTGGACACTGACAGATCAATGCCCCAAATATGTGGTAATTGTATGAATGGATGATCTAATGAACTGTTAGAAACATGGTGGATAATGTTGTTGCCAACTTGGTCTAATACACTTCCACCAGCGGTTTGGCTCTGCTCAGCAGTTGTACTCATTTAATGATGTAATTTTTACCTACTTAAAAATGGATTTAAAAAATAATGCCTCACTAATGTGAAGCGTTATAAAATAGCAGACAAAACTAATTACAAAAGGCACTGAATTGAAAGTGTAAAAAGTAAAGATATATATAAAATATGTTCCATAAAATATTATTTTGACCATAAAAGCTTTTGTCATGGCATTAGTCGTCCTTTCAGGTGTTTTTGTAAATATAGATGTAATATAGATAATTGTACATACACCAACTGCTAATGGTGCGATCATCCCCAGAAACATTTCCCAACGGAAATCTGGGAAGAAAAACCCTGCAGCGAGTCCCCAAGATCCTAAGGAAAATAAGGACAGATAAATGATAAACTTCATTTCTTTGGGGAGCCAAAAACTACCTTTATTAATTCGTAAAATCCCACTGCAATTCCCAGGAAAAGTCCTGCCAAAAGTAACCACGGTCTGGTATTCAGGTATTTATCCAAGAGATATCCAAGACCTCCTAATAATAAAACTGCTCCTATCAGGGAATAGGAAGCTGCTGCTGCAGGACCACTTTCCCTAAGGATTTTTTGCATATAACGGAAAGAATTACTCCAAGAATTATTTTGGTCAGATTTCATCGAATTATTATGGTTGCTTTCAGTAGAGTCGTTGGCAAGAGAGGGATAATAAAAATGCGATATTATTCCTAATCCTTTCTCCTGATCCTAATCTTCTATACTATCACTCACTGAACTAACCAATTCGCATTTTCCCTTAAACTGGGCCCCTTCCTCGATTAAAAGGTGTTTATAAGTCAAATCTCCAAGCAGAGTTGAGAGACCTCCAAGAACAGCTCTCTCTTTAACAATCACATTTCCTTCTACCTTTCCTCCAATATAAATATCACTAGCAATGATATCACCCAATACGCTTCCATTTTTTGCTACACGAATTGGTCCTTCTGTTGTAATGGTTCCAAAAATCTTTCCGTAAACAATCAACCCGCCGCTTAGTTTTATATTCCCATGAATAATTGCATCAGCACCAATCATGGAATGGATATTTTTAAAGTTAATTTTGTTCATGGTACTGAGGACTTACGTCAGTCTTAGTGTAACCCGGGAAAAATTCCAGAGGATCCAAGACTTTTCCTTCTTTCCAAATCTCAAAATGCAGATGAGGTCCAGTCGTGATTCCTGTACTGCCAACCAGAGCAATAACATCCCCCCGTTTCACAAAATCCCTTTGTTTTTTTATATTATTTTGGTGATGGCCATAGTGGGTAAAATAACCATCTCCGTGGTAGAGAATTACTACATTCCCCATGTCGTAGGTCCAGTCTGAAAATACAACAAATCCGGAAGCTGAAGCTAAAACTGGTTCCCCCTCCACTGCAGCTATGTCAATTCCATAATGATTTTGATCTAGGGAAAATGCTGACGTATTCATCCGTTGAGTGACAAAACCATCGACTGGTATCTGGGAGGGAATATTCTCCATATAACTAATAGGAAGGTTTTCGCTATTATCCAGGTGGATATTTTGAGATATTTCTTCAGTATCTGTTGTTTTTTGAATCAAAGCAAGATCAGTGCCTAGGGATTTACGGATTTGTCTATCCATATATTTCATTCGTTGAAGATCATCCATGAGATTCATTACAGTTACCCGCTCTGTCACTGTTTTATCATATTTTTCTTGCATGGCTTGATAATCTTTTAGTTTTGGCACTGAATAAATTCCAAATCCAATCACTCCAATGATGATTAATACAACCAAGAGAACCAAAGACCAAAGCCAAACATATCGGACAGAAAACTGCCGATTCCGATTATCACTATCCGGGATGAGAATGACTGTAAATTTCGATGAACTCATCTATTCGAGGGAACGAATCATTTCAGTGATTCTTTCCAGGTCATCATCTGAAAAATAGCTGACCTCAATGGAACCACTTCCTTTTTTGTAAATTATTCGAACCTTGGTACCTAAAATTGATATCAACTCATCCTCAAGTCTTTTGATTTGAGGACTAACTTTTCTAATAATCTTTTTTTTCAACTCTAGTTTTTTTGAAGTTTTCTCTTTGGCCCAATCTTCTGCAGCGCGTACGCTCATTTTCCCCTTGATAATTTTCTTCCAAAGTCCAATCATTGAATTATGTGTTTTCATCATTAAAATTGCACGGCCATGTCCGGCAGACAGCCTCCCATTTCGAATGCTCTCTTTGATCTCTCTAGGGAGGGTTAAGAGCCGTAAGGAATTGGAAATGGTCGCTCGTTTCTTTCCTACCGATTTTGCAATTTTCTCCTGGGACAATTTGAATCTATTGTTTAAATAGATGTATGCTTCTGCTTCTTCAATTGGGTTAAGGTTTTCTCTTTGAATATTTTCAATCAGTGCCATCTCGATCATCTCTGCATCATCAGCCACATCAATAATATAAACCGGGATTTTTTTCAGTCCGGCTTTTTTGGAGGCGCGCAACCTTCGTTCACCTGCGATGAGAATAAACTGATTACCTACTTTTTGTACTGTTATTGGAGTCAGGATCCCCTTTTCCTTAATTGATGCTGTGAGTTCTTCCAGCGAAGTTTCGTCAAATTTCTGCCTTGGTTGATGGGGATTAGGTTTGATGGAACGAATGGAGATTTTATCCACCCCATGGTGTTCCGGAATCTTTTCAGCGCTATATGGTTGAATCAGGGCTTCTAAACCTTTTCCCAGTCTCTTATTTGACACGTTCCAGTATCTCCTCAATTAAATTCATATAATTTCGGGCTCCCGTTGAATTCGCATCATACAGAAGAGCAGGTTTCCCAAAACTGGGAGCTTCACCAAGACGGACGTTACGATGAATCACTGTCTCAAACAATTTGTCTTCAAAATAACTTTTTACTTCCTCAGTTACTTCTTTAGAAAGGTTTAGCCGCCTATCGTACATTGTTAAAAGAACACCAGTAATAACCAAGTTTGGATTGATATGTTTCTGAATGAGTCGAATGGTATTTAGGAGTTGGCCGAGACCTTCCAGAGCATAATATTCGCACTGAATAGGAATGATGATTGAATCAGAAGCTGCCAGTGCATTGATGGTAAGCAATCCCAGGGATGGTGGACAGTCGATGATAATATAATCATATTTGTTTTGCAGTTTTTTCAAAAATGACTGGAGCTGATATTCTCTTGCCATGATACTCACAAGTTCAACTTCTGCACCGACTAAATCATTGGTGGAAGAGATTAAATCAAGGTATTCAATTTCTGTATGTGTAATAGCTTTATTAATTGAAGTTCCTCGAATTAATACATCATATATAGTCGCAGATATATCCTTGGTAAGATTAGCGATTCCCATAGTTGAATTACATTGGGGATCCAAGTCTATGAGAAGAGTCTTACATTCCGTAACTGCTAAACCAACAGCAATATTCACCGCGGACGTGGTTTTACCCACCCCTCCTTTTTGATTAACTAGGGAGAAAATATGTGACATAAAAATTGTTTGAAAAATGAATCGAAATTTACTGGAAAGACAGTTGTGAAAACAAGATGCATCCTCCAAATCATTCTACCAGAAGGAATCATATTGATTTATTTGTACACTAGTCAGGGCAGAAGTAAATTCTTTATAGAGGTTGTCCAAAAAATTAATTTCCATTTTAATGAAAGCACTGATTAAAAAAAGACCTGAAAAGGGTATTTGGCTAGAAGAAGTCCCAATTCCAGAAGTTGATACAAACGATGTATTAATCCGGATTCAAAAGACTGCTATTTGTGGAACAGATCTCCACATTTATCAATGGAATGAATGGGCAGAGAGAACCATTAAAACTCCATTGGTTACCGGACATGAATTCTCGGGAGTTGTTCAGGAAATTGGACCCGGGGTAACCCATTACAAAAAAGGAGATCGGGTATCCGGCGAAGGACATATTACCTGCGGATACTGCCGGAATTGTCGGGCAGGGAAAAGACATCTGTGTCATAAGACTGTCGGAATCGGAATCAATAGAAATGGTTCTTTTGCAGAATATCTTGTTATACCCGAACGAAATGTGTGGCCTCTCCATCCGGAGATTTCATCAGATATTGCTGCCTGTTTTGACCCGTTTGGTAATGCAACACATACTGCTCTTTCTTTCGAAATGGTCGCAGAAGATGTGCTCATTACAGGAGCAGGACCGATTGGAATTATGGCAGTCGCAATTTGCAATTTTGTAGGAGCCCGTCATGTAGTGATTACAGATGTGAATGACTACCGCTTGAAACTGGCAAAAAAAATGGGGGCATCCATGGCACTGAATGTCACCCATGATGGTATTAAAGATGCGATCAAAGAACTGAGTATGTCAAATGGATTTGATATCGGGTTGGAAATGTCAGGTGCTCCGGGTGCGTTCAATGATATGCTTCAAAATATGTATCACGGTGGACGAATTGCTTTACTCGGTATTCTTCCAAAATCCACGCAAATTAATTGGGACGATATTATTTTTAAAGGTCTTCATATCAAGGGGATTTATGGTAGAGAAATGTTCGAAACGTGGTATAAAATGACACAAATGCTGAGAAGCGGTCTTGATATATCTAAAGTTATCACACACCACTTTCCCATTGATAGATTTCAGGATGGATTTGATATCATGGAATCCGGTCAATGCGGCAAGGTGATACTTGACTGGGAATCTTAAAAAGAACATCGAAACTCTTAACAACTGACAGATTTTGTAAAAGATGAAAAAAACAAAACATATTTATCAGGATACTCTTTCGAAAATCCGGCAGGACGGTTTATATAAAACTGAACGGACAATTACCACGCCCCAGGATGTTGAAATTTCCACGGTTGAAGGCGGTGAAGTATTAAATTTTTGTGCAAATAATTATCTAGGTCTTGCAAACAATCCAAACGTGATTTCTGCCGCAAAACAAGCGCTGGATCAGTATGGATTCGGGATGGCATCAGTACGATTTATTTGCGGTACACAGGATTTACACAAGGATCTGGAAAAGACCATCTCCACTTTTTTGAGTACAGATGACACTATATTATATACTAGTTGTTTTGATGCAAACGGCGGTCTGTTTGAAACTATTCTTAGTACAGAAGATGCTGTTATAAGTGATATGCTGAACCATGCATCGATCATTGATGGTATTCGTCTTTGTAAAGCTCAGCGATTTAGGTACGCGAACAGTGATATGGTGGACTTAGAAGAAAAGTTAAAGGAGGCTAAAAATGCACGTCTTAGGCTTATTGCAACGGATGGGGTCTTTTCCATGGATGGAACCATCGCTAAATTAGATAAAATTGTGTCATTAGCAGAAAAGTATGATGCTATGGTTATGGTGGATGATTCCCATGCCACAGGATTTGTAGGTAAGACTGGTCGGGGTTCCGGTGAATATAATGGTGTGTTGAACAAAATTGATATAATTACATCAACCTTAGGAAAAGCCCTTGGGGGGGCATCGGGAGGTTTTACTACCGGCAGGAAAGAAATTATTGAGTTACTTCGGCAAAGATCCCGTCCATACTTGTTTTCTAACACGTTAGCGCCGTCTATTGTTGCTGCGGGGAAAATGGTTTTTGAAAAACTTTCTGCAACCACTGATTTGCGGGATAAACTGGAAGAAAATACTCATTTCTTTCGGGCTGGAATGAAAGAAGCTGGTTTTGATATTATAGAGGGAATTCATCCAATTGTCCCTGTCATGCTTTATGATGCTGGTATTGCTCAAAAAATGGCAAAATATCTTCTTTTAGAAGGCATTTATGTGGTTGGGTTCTTTTACCCTGTGGTTCCTAGAGGAGAAGCACGGATTCGAGTGCAAATTTCCGCAGCCCATGAAAGGGAACATTTATCCCGGGCAATTGAGGGCTTTAAAAAGATTGGGAAAAAATTACAGATTATTTGAAAAAGGATTCATATTGCTATAAGGTTTTCACTGGATAAAAAAGTATTTTTTCTAAATCTTGACACAACTCTTTTCTATATAATAACTTCTGCAATCATTTTTGGATATCAAATTGCCCGGGCTAACTTAGAAAAATATGGATATGAACAAGAAATCTAAACTACAAGTTATAATGCTGGTTTTTTTGCTTTCAGCATTTTCTCTCAAAGGGCAAATCCCTGATGTTAGTTCCTATAAAAGAATAACCTCTTCCCCAGTAACAATCGAAAATAACACAGGAGATTTTATAACTCGTAATACTGATATTTATTTAGAAGGAACGATAGATCCGAGGAAATATATTGTCGGCCCGGGCGACAAATTATCATTTAATATGATTTCCAGTGATGGGATTGTATCATTACTCCTAACAATTACCCCAACAGGGGAAATTTTGATCCCTGTTGTTGGTGTTATCTTTGTTGATAAATTATCTTTAAATGTTGCTATTAAAAAAATAAAAAAAATGTGTCTTGAAAAATATAACAATGCAAAAATTAATATATCCCTCATAAACTTGAGACGATTTAAAATTCAAATCTCTGGAGCTGTAAGTTTTCCTGGATTTGTTAATATTGATCCAGTTAGTCGTTTAGGAGATATTATAAATGTAGTGGGTGGATTTCACCAATTAGCCAAAGAATTTGATATAGAAATCCAAAGTGCCTCCGGTGAGAAAAGATATGTAAACTATACAAATTTTGTTATCAACGGAGATTTAGATGAGAATCCACAATTCATTGAAGGAGATAAAATTTATGTACCATTTGGTAATATCGAAGATGCAGGTATTATCCTTAGAGGAGCTATAAAAGGTAAAGGATATGATATTATTCAAATAGGAGAGACTCTACAGAATTTACTTCAACGAAAAATTGAGTTGGAACAGAATGCAGATATTTCAAACATTTTAATAACCCGGGAAAACAATGATGTGAAAGAAGTGATAGTTGTTTCTCCTAAAATATTTTCTTCCACAATACTTAAACCAGGAGATATAATCGATTTTTCTGAGGAAAAAGCTGTAATGGTTAATGGATTTGTCAAGGTGCCTGGCAAATACAAATTCTCCCCTGGATTTAAGGCAGCGGACTATATAGGAATTGCTGGTGGAAATTTAGTTAATGGAGATTCCAAGAAGGTTACTATATATCATACAAATGGAAGTATAGAAGTGGGACAATCTATTACTGTTCAAAGAGGTGATATGCTTGTTGTTCCGCAAACGAGGATGAGCATGTTTTTTGGTAAATTATCTTTATTAGAGTTGGTATCTGCTGTTTTTACAATTTATTTAGCCTTTTTGGCAGCGGGAGCATAATAACATAGTGGATTTAACTCCCCACGAAAAAAAGATATTAGAACTTATCAGGAAATATCCCAAGGTTATAACCGATCCTGCCATTCGCCGGGAAATTGCTGAGAAAAA
>DPYO01000233.1:0-909 GCA_003535775.1 Fidelibacterota bacterium
GTTTATTTTACAGCGGAAGATATTCAGGATTATCGGTACAATAATTTACAGTCTTCTTCTTTGGCCGCCGCCCTTATTCCGATTTTTTCGGGCTTTGGAACGACCGACTTTATTATCGCGATATTTCGATTTTGCTTTCGATCCTCGTTCACCTCTCGGGCTGCCTTTATCCCCTTCGATTAATAATGGAATCCCTTCAAATTTCTTACCTTTGAAACCCACAAACAGTTTTGATTCCCATTCATTGTTGATCTCAAAAAAGGAGAATGTTTTCATCACTTCAATTTTCCCGATCACCGCATCGCTGGATTGCAAACATTCATTGATCAAGCCAATGAGTCGCCCCGGGTTCAGTTTATGCTGGAAGCCCACATTAACATAAAAACCGGCGAATGAGGTATTCCGTCGATCCCCTCGGCTTTGCTTTTCTCGCTTGCTTCTCCCCCCCCCCATGCTATCCCCGGATATATTGATATCCCTGGCATTTTTATAATAGGATAAATAGCGATTGAACTCTGTGGATACAAAATGCTTGACCAACTCTTCCCTTTCCAGCCATTCCAGCTTTTTATAAATATCGGGCATAAATTGACCGATTTGTTGTTCATCCACTTTAACATTTTCAACTTTATCAATGAGGGTATAGAGCCGTTTTTTGCAGATATCTAACCCGCTGGGGACCGTTTCCCGGATAAATGTAATACTGAATTTTTTCTCAATCTCCCGGATCTTCCGCACTTCACGCGTATGGATAATTATGATAGATATGCCCTTCTTCCCTGCCCGCCCGGTCCGCCCGCTGCGGTGAACATAAATTTCATCATCATCGGGAAGATTAAAGTTAATCACATGAGAAAGGTCATCCACATCCAGCCCCCGTGCGGCCACATCTGTAGCGACCAGAATCTG
>DPYO01000233.1:1297-4333 GCA_003535775.1 Fidelibacterota bacterium
CCGTTGAGGGTGTCCGCATTATAGCCGTCATGCATAAGCTTATTGGCCACCTCTTTTGTTTCACGGCGGGTCCTGCAAAAAACGATACCATAGATCCCAGGATTAATATCAATGATGCGTTTTATTGCTTCATAGCGATCCCTGGCATTCACCATATAATAGATGTGCTGGACATTATCTGCGGCAATATTCATCCGTGCTACAGCAATCTCTAGGGGATTATTCATGTAAGATTTCGTAATTTCCACAACCCGTTTTGACATGGTTGCGGAGAAGAGTAAAGTCTGTTTTTCCTGGGGTGTCTGGGCCAGGATCATTTCAAGATCTTCCTTGAATCCCATAGTAAGCATTTCATCTGCTTCATCCAGAATCACACGTGCCACATGAGAGATATCCAATCTTTTCCGTTTAATAAGATCTTTTGTCCTCCCCGGCGTACCAATAACGATCTGGGCGCCTTTTTTTAATGATTTGATCTGGGACTGGATACTGGCACCGCCATAAACGGCCAGAATATTCATCCCATTGATGTACTTTGAAAAATTGTCCAGGTCCTTGGTGATTTGTATACATAATTCCCGGGTGGGACACAGAACCAACGTTTGTGTCCTCCTATCCTCTATATCCGTTAAATGGATGGATGGCAGACCAAAGGCTGCCGTTTTGCCCGTCCCTGTTTGTGCCGTTGCGATTAAATCATGGGCAGACGCCATTAAATGGGGAATGGTTTTGGCCTGGATTGGCGTGGGCGTTTCAAAACCCATTTTAGTGATAGCTTTGAGAATGTCCGGATGCAGTCGGGTCTGTTTAAAATTATCCATTTATATTGTGCGCCTTGAAAGGAGATTAAGAAGTCGATTTTCGAGCTGGAACTTATCCCTAAATTCATACAAATTAGTTAAAAGATAAAATGGTGATGCAAGGCATCAGCAATGAAATGGCCATGCTACCCACCATTCGGAGGATGACTTATCTTCTACTATTTTAAAATAACTGGAAAACGAATGGATGGCGAATTATTTCACAAACAAATTTCCCCACCAAAGTGCGGCCTTAGTTGTATTTTTCTTTTCTTTTCATAGATGCGCGTTTGGTCTGATCCAATTCCATTTTTCGTAGCCTAATATTATCGGGTGTCACTTCTACCAGTTCATCTTCGGCAATGAATTCAATGTATTGATCAAGAGACAGCTGTTTAGGAGGGCGCAGAGTTATTGTATTATCGGATCCTGAAGCACGCATGTTAGTAAGTTTTTTCTCTCTTGTGATATTGATGTTCAGATCACCATCTCTATTACGTTCGCCAATGATCATACCATTATACACTTCTGTACCTACATTTAAAAATAATTCACCACGGTCAACCATTCCAATACAAGCATACGTCGTAACTTTTCCATGACGATCCGCAACCAACGCACCTGAATTTCTTTGAGGAATAGGTCCGAACCAGGATGCGTGTCCATCAAACAATTTATTCATTATACCAGCTCCATTTGTATCCGTCATAAATTGAGACCTGAAACCTATAAGACCTCTTGATGGAATTGAGAACTCAAGATTGACACGACCCGTTCCATAATTTTGAAGATTTGTCATCCTTCCTTTTCTTGCAGAAAGTTTTTCAGATAAGATTCCAACCTTATCTTCAGGAATATCTAAAAAAACTTTTTCCATCGGTTCGAGAGTTTTACCATTTTCTTCCTTGGTAATCACTTGAGGCTTTGATACCATAAACTCGTATCCTTCCCTTCTCATCGTCTCAATTAATATAGCCATTTGGAGTTCACCCCGCCCGCGAACCTCGAAGACATTATTTCTTTTCGTAGGTATTACCTGTAATGAAACATTTCTGAGTATTTCTTTATCAAGCCTCTCTGATAAGTGTCTGGTGGTTAAAAACTTTCCATCCTGCCCCGCAAAAGGACTATCGTTTACGTAAAACAGCATTGATACCGTGGGTTCATCTACCTTGATCCTTGGCAATGGCTCCGGACTTTCATTGTCGGAAATAGTATCTCCTATAGAAATCCCATCTATTCCTGCGAAAGCAATGATATCCCCAGCTTCTACTTCATCAACCTGTATTTTATCTAAACCTTGAAAAGTATAAAGGGCAGAGAACTTTTGATTGGGTTTATGATTTTCACTGGTACATAATGAATAGGATTTATTCATAGACAACTTACCATTATTTAGTCTTCCAACAGCAATCTGTCCCACATAAGAATCATAGTCCAGACTCGTAATTAAAAACTGGGGTTTATGATCATCGAAGACCAGAGGCCCTTTGATGTTTTCAAGAATGGTTTCAAACAATGGAGTTAGATTTATTGATTCATGCTCAAGTTCATTGTGGGCTATCCCCAGTTTAGCATTAGTGTATATAATTGGAAATTCTATTTGTTCATCGGAGGCATCGAGGTCAATGAACAAGTCATATACTTCATTAATGACTTCATTAATCCTAGCGTCAAGCCTATCAATCTTATTAATAACTAAAATAATTGGTAAATCTTTTTCTAAGGCTTTCTTTAGGACGAACCTTGTCTGAGGTAAAGGTCCTTCACTCGCGTCGACCAGCAAGAGAGCACCATCCACAAGATTCAAACTTCTTTCCACTTCTCCTCCAAAATCGGCATGACCTGGAGTATCAACAATATTGATCTTTACTTTATTATAAAAAATTGCTGTATTTTTTGCAGTGATAGTAATACCGCGTTCTTTTTCAAGATCCATTGAATCCATTACTCTATCCACTACCTCTTGGTGAGCCTTAAAAGTACCACTCTGTTTTAACAGTGCATCTACAAGGGTAGTTTTCCCATGATCTACATGGGCGATTATTGCAATATTTCTATAGTTTTCTTTTCTCATTTACTTAATAATAATTAATGATAATCCAGCCGATAAGGATGCGATAATCTTTATCTATATTTAATAATTAAGACTAATAAATAACATCCAAATTACAAAACAAAATAAGTTGGTGAAGGATTAATATCCACCCATCGGATTATGAGACCAACCTAAGTC
>DPYO01000233.1:4722-5505 GCA_003535775.1 Fidelibacterota bacterium
ACCAACAAAAAACCCCACGAGTGCGGGGCTTGATGATTAGAAGATAATTCAATAAGCCGAGAAGTTCTTTTCTTTTTAATTTTATTTTAATCTCGTAAATAAAAGTTTTAGGATTTTCTCACCATTGCTGCGCAAAGCATTATGCTCATATAAATCAGTTTCCCATATTTTAATATTTTTAATCATTGTACTTGTTTCAATAGAAAAATTTCGGTCAACATACATATCGTTTGTATAAATAGCTGCTGCAACAGGTACTTGGTTTTTTTGAAGAACTTCTTTTTTATAAAGGATTGGCCAGTCATTTTTCTCAGCAAGTATCTGAGCGGCTTTCTTAAAAGGAGAAAGACTTTTGTAAATATCTAGCATCCAAGGATATAGCATTTCTCCAGTAAATATTAATTTTTTATTAACCTCATATTTAAATATTGGATATTCTTCAAGAACTCTAAATGCAGACCATTCTGTAGCAAATTTTTGTGCATAACAAGCTTCATGCAATATGGTGAATATAGGATTTGTATCAAAAGTTTGATTAGACATTACTCCTTTAAGAAATGAATAAGATAACTTTCCCTTTATAAATGCATTCTCAAATAGAAAATTTAATAGAGCCATTCCATCGCTAAATCCTAAATTAAGTCCAAGTTGTTGAAATCTTCGAACTGTAAATAAATCGCCATTTGGCAGGTAAGTTTGATTGTTGGTTAAATAATCTGCAATGTTTTTAACATTCTTTTCAGCATTTGGAAAAGTATTATAAAATATTTTGTTCTTTTGTAA
>DPYO01000106.1 GCA_003535775.1 Fidelibacterota bacterium
CTCCTACAATTCCTAAACTTCTGGAATTGTTCACTGTGCAATTCATTTGCTTAAATAATTTTCTTTCACCTTTGTAGTCAAAAGACATTGAATCAATCTCAAGGTTTAATGATCCCTCCATTAATTTGCTGCAGGGAAATATTGGCTTTTCACCAGGCGTAAATTTAGATAAAGAGGAAAGGGATAATTCCCAGCAGGAAGCTCCATATTGAAGGTCATCAATATTAGAGGTTAACCAAAAAACAATCTGGTTATTTGCGCGTATTTTTTGTTGGATTTTTTCCAGTATAAAGCTTTTCATTCTTCGATTTAGAAATGAAAGACAATCATCCATGATTATTAATTCCGGTGCAGTACTGAACGCAGTGATGATATTCAACATTTCTTTCTCCCCACCGCTTAAAGTAACAGGATGCCTCGAACCATTAATAGAAAAAGGAAATTCCTCTTTCAATGCCAAAAAGTCGGATTGAATAGCAGCCGAATCCGTTTGATTACATTCCAACGAAAATGCCAGTTCCCCATCTAGTGTATCGCTTACTATTTGACTATCCGGATTTTGTAAAACGATTTGGATCATATGTGGACATTTTTCAATCTCCAAATCAAAATTTCCAGGATAGTTTCCATGTGTACCTGACAGATGTTGAGCAAGGCTTGACTTACCAACACCACTTTCTCCGTAAATTACGTGAAGACCAGGTTCTAATTTTACTTCGGTGGAATTCCCGGAAAATCGAGTAAAATCAATAGTAAATAGAAGTGTATTAATCACGAATAATCCCACGAACCACCCGTGTTGAAGATCCTAAGTTTCGATGGATTACGTCAGTTGCTGCATAACTTGCATTCATATAATAATCCTGGTCATCCAATAGTGCGGAAATTTTGGTTGTCACATCCATTGAAGTTTTAACCGAAAATCCTCCGCCAGCCTGGATAAGTTCTCCCGCTTCAGGAGAATTGTCGTACTTAGGCCCAAACAAGACAGGAAGCCTCGCAATTGCCGGTTCCATAACATTATGTACACCAGTTGAAAATCCCCCGCCAAGATAAGCAATTTGACACTGCCAGTAGAGTTTTGCTAAAATTCCAACAACACCAACCACAACAACTCGTGCTCCCCTGATATCCAAGTTAAATTTGGAGTTATGTCCGTTAACACTGAATCCATGCTTTTCGAATTTCTTAATCGCAGCCTGTATATTTTGATCAGTAGGTTCATGAGGAACCCACAAGAGGGATATCTCCTCATTCTCTTTTAATAACTGTATTATAGGTTGACTGATTATTGCTTCATCTTCAGGCCAAACACTTCCAGCAACAATTCGTTTTTCACGCTGTAATACCGACATGGTCCGTTCCTTTGTGAATGTATTAGCATGGTTTTTAACCTGATCATACCGAGGATTTCCCAAAACACGAATTAATGGTGATTTATTAACACTGACAATTTTTTGAAGGAGAAGGTAATCAGATCTTGAAATAGTATATATTGTGGAAAATGAATGATACACAGAACGATAAAAATTCCGTATTACAGGAAAATTTTTATAGGTCTTATCTTTAAAATAGGCGGCAAAGATAGTTGTATGAATATTCCGAAGATATGAAACCCAAACCAAATTGGGCCAGATATCATATCCCGCAAAAATAATCTTTTTGGGGCGAATTATTCTCAATGCCTTCCCAATACTCCAAATAAAGTCAAATGGAAGATAAATCTTACAATCTATTTGCTCATTTTTCACATTCTGGTATCCAGCCGGAGAAAAAAAAGATACAAGGACTGTACACTGTGGTTCAATTTCTTTTAATCCAGAGAGGACAGGAAGAACCTGCTGAAATTCACCATGGGAGGCGACATGAAACCAATACACATTATATGATCGGTCAAAATCTTTAAAATATGAGCGTAATGTAGGAAGAGACATCATACGTCCCTTAAAACCATCCTTAAGTTTCTGGTTGAACAATGTGCCGATTAACCCAAAAATAAACAAGATTGGTAAGAGAATCAGATTATATAAAAATGCCCAAAATATAATCATACTTCTAAAACCTTTTGTATAGCAGTTTTTACTGTTTCTGGATTAATTGAATTCATACAAACCTGTTCGTCTCTGTAACAGGGCTTTCTTCCATTTTGTGAGCATGGCCGACACCAAAGATCCTCCCTTTCAACGATTATAGATTCAGGTAAATTTGGTCCACCACCAGTTTCTACCGAGGTGGGTCCCATTATCATCACAACAGGAACTCCAAGGGCTTCCGCTCCATGTACAAAACCTGTATCACTTCCGATGACTAACTTTGCCTGAGAAATAAAAGCTAAGGTTTCCCGTAAATTCGTTTTTCCATGAAGATCAACAACCTGAGGGTTGATTTCCGACAATTCATTACAAATTATATCGGAAGATGATCCGATGAGCACCACATGTAAATTAATACTTTCCAATTCTTTGATTACCTCAGTATATCCTTGGCAATTCCAAATTTTTTGCTTCCATGCTGCTCCAGGTATAATCACACCATAATCACCAAAAATACTCATTTCTTTAAGCTGATCTAAGGCAATTTGTTTTTCTGATTCTGAAAGAAAAAGGGATGTTTTAGGAATAGAGGCTGCTGTATCCAATAAATCGATCATTGGTTCGTGAAGAAGGCTCAATTGAGAAAAGGTATCAGAAAAACGATTGATATGAAATTGAAAGAGCTGAAATCGTTTCCATCTGGGTTTTTTCAAAATTCGTTTTTCTGAATTTTTCATTTCTTTCCTTATAATCTTAGATCGAAGAGTATTATGGAGATCCACAACTAAATCATAATTCATTGTGTTCAGATATTTTCCAGCTCTTTTTATCTGTACAAATCCTGCTGCTCTCTCCAGAATAAGAATCTCATTGATGTATGGATGACCTTCCAGGATTGAAGAATAATCATTCATAGTGAAAAAATCGATCCGGGCTTCAGGAAAGCACTTTCTAAGAGAAGCGAGAGGAGATGTCGACAAAATAATATCCCCGATGGAACTGAATTTGAGAATTAGGATTTTCAAAATTTAACGAAATATATAATTCAATAGTTTAATATACAATCATAGAATGATCATCATCCATCAATGGTAGATCAGGTGCTTTATTTTGTTCTATGGGTATTAAAAACCAATAAATCTAACATAGATTTCTTATAGGAAGAATCCTCATAAGTTTTGATTGCCATCATAGCATTGTTTGAAAAATCTTCAATTTTGTTTCTTGCATAATCAAAACCGCCACCTTTCTCAATTAGATTCCGCAATTCACGAATAATTTGGGGAGTTTTCTTTTTTGTTCGAATAATTGTATTCATCCGTTTTTGATCGCTCTTTTTCAGGGTACGAAAGCTGTGAATATAGGGAAGAGTAATCATGCTTTTTTTTACATCATGTGCAACATCTTTTCCAATATCTGACTCTCGAGCTAACAAATCAAATAAATCATCTTTTATCTGAAAAGCCAT
>DPYO01000139.1:0-232 GCA_003535775.1 Fidelibacterota bacterium
GGCAGCGTCCGCATCCATGTAAAACCCCATACTCATACCCTTATAGTCGAAACCAGCACTGCCATTAAGACGGGTACCATCAGGCATCATCATTGCTTCTCCTGATATGGGTAACCATTCAGCACCAGAAGCTAAACATGTTGCCTGGGTATTATATCGATTATTTGTACATTCGTATCTGTATTCTTTCGTACCATCAGCGAGCCTGGTAAAAGCTTGCCAATGCCCGCTT
>DPYO01000139.1:595-4097 GCA_003535775.1 Fidelibacterota bacterium
GCATAGGCAACTCCATAAGAATGGGCTTCTGCCATCACACGGAGCCCCATGGGATAACCGGTTGCCTCGTATTCATTATCAAGCACACGGTTTCCCCTATGCGTCCAGCGATCATCAAATTCCATATAGACATCCGTATCAGAAATAGCACGGCCGGGAACACCCTGCCAGCAATCTGTATCCTTCCTGGTACCGTTACATTCTGGATGCTCCACGCGAAAAAGTGAATCTTCACCCATATAATCTTCCGACCACCAGCCCGGCCAGAAAGGCTGGCCAAAATCTTCACAATTCTGAATGTCCTGGTCCTGGCAAATTGGCCATGTATTTCCATAATCACTGTGAGCCAGTAAAGGATACGTGTCTCCCGAATCGGTAAAAGGGGTACTGCCGAAAAGATCACCGGCAGTGAAATCAGTACTATGGGTATATTGCCTTGATCTCGTTACAGGCTGCCAATCAGTATTATAACTTTGACTTGTACGAGCAAACCAGGATTCAGCAGCATTTGCCCCGTAGTAGACATAACCATCATCACTGCTCCAGGGTAAACCATCGGAACCATAATCATAAATGTCATAATCAATCAAACGCTCTAATAGCTTTGGGCGTAAAGCCCATGGCCTTATCAATCCTATCATGGCATTGGAATAATGTGGATCAACCACATTCTCTGCACCAAAAGGAACACTGATATATAATTTTCCTTCATCAAGATACCATTGATGCTTACCGTCAATCTGGCCTGCACTTTTCTCCACTCCTACAGTTCCACGATCATCATGAGTGTCAAATATTACTCCTGAATAATTGGGCCCTTCATTCCACCAGTCGGTGTAGGCATCGGCACTGTACCATATTTGGATTGTATCTCCGCTTGCAGTCTCTTCTGGGGTTTCCCCTATCCAGTCCTCAAATTCGGAGGAGTATACGTGACCCGGAACACCACAAAGAAAGCCCACATGAGGCAAATAAGTGTATTTCCCCCATAGAGCAGCTGGATGTTCATCCCAGCTGATGAAATTTCCATAATTTGAAACTGCACTTTTGACTTTTCCGTGGAGCAGGTACCCTTTTGCCCGATCAAGCAGTGGATCGTCCACCTGGCCTGCAGTTTTTCCTAAACCAATATTATTTCTTTCAACATAATTAACATGATTCGGTTCTGATCCTAATATAAAAGTAAACATCAGGGCCAAGGAAAAAATAAAATGCGTTGCTCTCGCAGTGATGCTGTTCCTGGTCATCGAAAATCAAACCTTGCCGTGAGATTGATTTGCCGTGGAGATGTATAATACCAGGGGAAATTGTAATATGAACCTGAAACTTCAGTGCCAACATTTTCAGTGTAATACTCTCCGGGATCATCGGGCTCTCCAGTTAAATCAAAAACATCCACCGGAATCCTTAAATCAAAAACATTGTAGACATTTACCCCAAAGGTAACTTTTATATCATAATATTTGAAAAATTTTGAGAGTGAAAGATTAACCATCTTAAAAGCTGGTGCCCGTTTCGTATTTTTATTTTTTACGTCAGATTGAGGTTTGTCCCCATTGAATATCATTGGTGTATAGGGATAACCAGATTGATAAAATCCTGTGAGGCCGGCCCCGACACCAAAGGGTAATTTATTTGTATAGACTGAAATTGTAAAATCGTGGGGTCGGTCATAATACATAAGATATTGCTGAGAAGGGGCATCAACCCAGACCTCCCCAAAGGCAGATTTATCATACTCGCCGTTGGCTTTTGCTTTGGAATAGGTGTACTGAACTAATGTATTTGCAAATCTCCCGCGATTTTCCAATGTGAAATCTATGCCCCGGGACGTACCATAATCACCATTTGAAGCGATCTGATAAGTATACACCGAGCTTCTGTATGTCTGGGCGGTGGATAATTGATCCATGTCTTTTGCCCAAACCATCATTGAAAAGCCCCAGCGTCTTCCAACTTGAGCATTAAAACCAAATTCATAGGACTGAGTGCGGGCGGCATTCATTGTGGCATTCCCAATTTGTCCCTGGGTGTGCTGGAAAAGTTCATTTGGGTTTTCCTGCCTGTTGGTATTAAGGAATACCATGGAATAAACAGGCGTTTGGTAATACAAACCGTAATTAAATACAAAAGTAATATTTTCGGTGATAATGTGGCTGATCCCAATTCTAGGACTCACCTTATAAAACCATTTGGAATCATTAAAGATTACACTCTCATAATCACCTACATCATCGCTGTAAGGTTCTCCAGCATCTAGAGTTTTATTTCCCTCGCCATTTCCATAATCCGGTTTCAAAATAATTTCATCATCATCAGGATAGTTTGGGACGTTGTCTCGAATTAATATTTCCCAATTGGAATTCCAAACATCTGTGTCAGCAAAATTATCCACAAACCCCTGTTCACGCACTGCATTCATCCATTCAGCCAGGGAATACACTCCACCCTCTATTCCATCTGAACCAAAATCGCCAAACACCCAGGGCATACCAGGCGAATCATTTCCAAAAGGGTCACCCCAGACCTTAGAATTATAATTAACTGCGTCCATGCGAACACCGGCATTTACAATCATCCAGGGAACCTCAAAGGTGGTTTGGAGATAGGCAGAAACTTCTTCAGGTTCTACGTAATCATCCCACTGACCATTCCCGTTAAAATCGCTGAAGCTTTCACCCGGTTCAAATATACCATTCCCATTTAAATCGGAAAATAATTCTGGACCATCCCATTCGCCGTTAATATTTAAATCATAATAATCCTCACCCATATTCCAAACCCCATTACTATCAGGATCAGTTATAAGCGGTTCCGCATCATCCCAGACACCGTTCCCATTTCGATCTGTAAATGATTCCCCGATTCCTCCATCCCAGACACCGTTGCCTTCACCCTGGTCCGCCTGACTGTTGGGCAACGGATTTAGCGGGTCAAGTCGGTCAATACCATCCAGGCCAAAATCATTCCATTGCTCGGCAAACCGCTGCCTATTGGCTGATACGTCCATCCAGGGATTTTCAACGTCAAAATAATCCAATTTATGAGATTTATAATCAAACCCGGTCCTGACTTTTAATTTATTTGTTAACTGGGAGGTGATATCAAACCGGAACTCATTCGTTACAGCCAAAGATTTATTAAAAAATCGGTCGTGCCCGCCAAAGGACTGTCCTTCATTCCATCCCATAAAATAAAGAGAATCTCTATTTTCAAAAAACCAGCCGCCTGGTCCAAAATATTCATCAAAATTTCCTGCTAAATATGGGTCCTGGAACCAATCATCAGTGAATACTGAATTATCCAAGAACAGCTTATGATCTATATACATTTCAGGAGTAAGCCAGTGGTCTCCGTCACGATAAATAGACTTTTCAGTTAAAATGGGTCCATCCCAGACATCATTACCATTTGCATCTGTAAATCCTTCACCCTCATCCCAAATACCATTGAAGTTATTATCATTAAATGCTTCGGCGACACTCCAGTTATAATTCCCCGG
>DPYO01000139.1:4482-6024 GCA_003535775.1 Fidelibacterota bacterium
CTGGTATAAAAAACAGTGTCATTCGAAGTAGTATAGGGGATGACATCGGGATTATAAGGATCTGAGAAGCCCCGTTCTCCTGCCGAGTGACCCCATTCAAACCAATCTGGATAACCATCATCATCACTATCCCGCAATCTCACACCAGAGAAAGAACCTTGTGCAAACCGGGATATCCTTGCAGTATAAAATGTTCTGCTGGTTAACTGATGATTAAATTCAAGAAAGAAGCGCTGGGTATCCCGGAATAATTCATTCTGACCCAGGTTCCAGTACAAAAAGGAGCTGGGATTGAAAATTTTCCTATGATCGGACAAAGACCAGTAGGAAACATTTACCCGCAGCTTATTGGTTGGATTGTAGGATAATTTACCAAAAATATCCCAGGTATTCTCGAACCCAAATCCCCTGAATCCAGCCTTTTTATCAAAAGGGTGAACTAAATTTTCGTAGTTGGTAAGGTTTCCAGGATCATTTTCAATGAAGCTTATATCATCATACTCATATACACTGTAGGACTTATGATCGGAATATTGCCCGGAAACCCAATAACGGAGTTTCTGATAGCCGGGGAATGAGCCTCCAAAGCCAAGAGAATAGTCGTTAGCTCCTCTTAAATCATCATATTCTGATCCCATGGCAGCTCCAAGCATACTGGTCTCATATTTGAATTTATACGAAAACTTCTCTCCTCCTGATTTTGTATGAATATTAGATATAGCAGACATTGCATCCCCATATTCCGCATTGAAACCACCTGGCTGCCAGTCCAACTCATGGATCGCAAATAGATTTAATTGGGTTCCTGTACCAATCCCTCCAAAAATAGGATTCCGGATGTACATTCCATCTATCATATAGGCAGTTTCACCGGATCTTCCACCACGGACATGGACTTCTTCCAACCCTCTTTCCTCATGGTCAGGAATTGCCTGTTTTCTGCTATGCACCTGAACAACACCAGATTGAAGAGAATACAGTTCCGAAACATCCCTGATAGGAAGAGCTTCTATTGATTCATCACTGATTGTTATTTTCTTAGCAGTGGACCCGGGATCCATTAATGGGCGTTCAGCAATTACTTCAATTTCTTCACCTTCAATAGCGGCGATAGGCAAAGTGAAATTAAGCCATACAGTTTGATCCATTATCACATGCACATTTTGCCGGGTTTCCTTTCGATATCCCATCATGGTAACTGTTACACCATAGTTCCCTACTGGAATATTAAGGAGAATATAGCTTCCATCACTTCCAGCAATTGCACCCATCTGAAGTTCCTTTATGAATACCTGTGCCCCTGGCAACGGATTCCCATCTGTATCAGTGACTTTTCCACGAACGGTTCCATCTGTCCCTGCCAAAACAAGAGACAGAATGCTAATAGAAAAGATAAAAATGATATGGTGTAATTTTTTCATGGGTTACTCTTTCCCTAAAAATCTTCTTGAAGAACAGGCTGTCCTATTCTTTGTATTCCAACTTTTCTGCTTATGTGATAAGGATCATTATCAAATTCAGCCACATGCTCTAAGTCATCAA
>DPYO01000139.1:6358-6535 GCA_003535775.1 Fidelibacterota bacterium
CTTTATTGTATTATGCTGGTTTAATATTTTGTTCAAAGGTTCCGAGTCGCCAGGCCTAAATTCAGCCAGTTCTAGTACTGAAAATAATTCCCAGTCTTCACCGCTGCTCCAGAAGGGTTCACTCCAGCGGGTATACACTGCATCTTTTACAATACCAATGCCATCGGCTAACCAGGA
>DPYO01000154.1:0-1743 GCA_003535775.1 Fidelibacterota bacterium
CCATATTAGTGAAAAGATGAGCAGCAATATTTGAAAATTGATAGAAAAATATTATATTTGTTGACAAAACTTTGAGACTCATATTTGGTAAGTAAAACAAAATAAAAAGAACCAAAATATCAATATTCTTTCTTGACTTTTATTTCACTTTGAAAGAAGTTGATACCTAAAGATTTTAGTGAAAAGATTTGTCACTTACTATTGTACTATTGATGAACATGTAAAAACTTTTTGGGCTAGGAACAAGCTCATTATATTTAGCTTACAAATTTTGTATTTCAATTATTATTTGTTGGTAAAGAAAATGATAAAGGCATCTAGAGACCCACCCTACTCCCCTCAATAAAGAGTAGCAAATATAATTATTTATTTTTTCATTTAACAACAATCAATAAGAGGATCTATGTTTATAAAAAAAACAATGAAAGTAATTTCAGTATTTGCTTTTTCAGCAATACTTTTACCTAGTATTGTCAGTGGTGCAGGAATGAACCTGACAGTATGCGGAGCCAGTCCCGGAGGATTGTGGTCTCTACTTGGTGCAGGCCTGGATGTAACATTAAAAGCTGCATACCCCGGCTCAACAGTTACGTATCAAACTTCGAGTGGAGGTTATGCGAATATCAAACAGGTAAAGGCACAGAAGTGTGAACTGGCTATCATCCATTTAGGTGAAGGGGTGATTGCTAGTAAAGGTTTGGCGCCTTTCACATCACCGGTAAATAATTTTAGAGTCCTTTCAGTTCTTTATGATTGGGCACCAATGCAATGGCTGATCACAAAAGAATTTGCTGAAAAATATGGGCTTCGCAGTCTGGAAGATCTAGCAAAGAAAAAGCCACCTATCCGACTTCTTCTCAATAGAAGGGGCATCCTTCCATCTCAATTAGGTGAAGCGGCACTTAAGAGTCTTGGTGTTAGTATTAAAGATATTGAGTCATGGGGCGGAAAGGTTGAATTTCAAGCCTCTAAAAATGCTGCGAAGATCATGAGTAATCGGAGGGCAGATATGCTTTCAAATTCTATCTTCGTTAATCACCGTTCCATCAGGGCTATAGCCAAAGCAGTTCCCATTACCCTCCTTAATGTTCCTTCAAGTGTCATCAGCGATATTTCCAGAGAATATGGACAGAAACCGTGGACCATCAAAGCGGATGCATATCCTTGGTTAAACAGAGATATCAATACTTTTTCGTCTAGAGCTGTTCTTATTGCGGATAAAGACATGAGTCCTAAATTGGCCTACCAGTTAACAAAGGCAATGTTGGATCATTCTGATAAAATGAGAGGAGTTCATAAGGCAATGAAAGGTTTTACTACAAAACTGATGGCTTCCGTAAATGAATTGCCTTACCATGCTGGTGCAATGAAAGCTTACAAAGAAAAAGGATTAAAATAGTATAGCAATTTTCACTGGTTAATTTGATTTCTTTGAATAAGTAACCTGGAAACCTCGACACCCTAGTCATACACAACTTGAATGAGTGGGGTGTTTTCATATGGGTAAAGATTCCTCTAAAAATATGCCTCAAATCAATTCATTTTTTTCAGGATATCATTTTATCGATTATTTCTTGGGTTATTATAACAAATAATGCAAAGACTAACTTTAAGACGAATAATCAGTATATTAGGATATTTTTCTTTTTCTACAGGGGTCAGGAGAAAACTCGATGGAAAAATAGGACATCTGACAACCGCTTATGCTGCTGCGGTTGCAATTTGGACAACATACCAAGCAAC
>DPYO01000154.1:2125-13125 GCA_003535775.1 Fidelibacterota bacterium
TGGTGTTTTTGTTGACGGGCAGTTCTTCTAAATCATCAGAAACAAAGCCAAGCGCTATAGATTATTTTCTGGCAGCCAGCAGTCTTTGTGTTGGAATATACTTTATCAGTAGCATCCCTGAAATATCCACAAGAATAAGTTTGTTTAACGAACTTACGTCTACGCAGAGATTGTTTTCAGCTCTCATTATTTTGTTAACATTTGAGGCGACAAGACGTACTGTGGGTTCCGGGCTATTGATCATAGTAGTGATTTTCATTTCCTATAATCTGTTCGGAGATGTTTTTGAGGGTACTTTAAGGCATGGTGAAATCACAACCGATCATTTCCTGGATATTAGTGTTTTTACATCAGATGGACTTTTTGGAGTCCCCATTAGAGTAGCAGCAACGTATGCTTTTGTTTTTGTGATGTTTGGGACTTTTCTCGAGAAGGCAAAAGGGGGGGACTTTTTTTTCAATATTGCAGCATTGATATCAGGGAAAACTCCAGGTGGCCCAGCAAAAGTAGCAGTCTTTTCATCAGCACTGTTTGGAACTGTTTCTGGCAGCCCCACCTCTGACGTAGTAACTACAGGATCTATCACTATTCCTATGATGAAACGCTTGGGGTACTCAGGAACCCTGGCGGGCGCTGTTGAGGTAGCCGCATCCACTGGCGGAAGTCTACTACCCCCCATTATGGGATCTGCTGCGTTCATAATGGCCGAATTTACGGGCATTACGTATACTCAGATTATCATAGCTGCTCTCATCCCTGCACTCCTCTATTACCTCGGCGTATACTTACAAGTCCATTTACGTTCACTCAAACTTGGTCTAGAACCAATGCAGACGGACTCCTTACCCACTTTGAAAGAAACGCTTTCTTTAGGTTGGGTATTTTTAGTCCCATTAATTTCTATGATCTATGCGTTGGTCAAGGGCTATTCTCCCACGTACGTTGCTGTGTTTGGAACCACAGTTCTATTGATTGTTTGCCAATTCAAAAAACATACACGTATCGGTTTAAAGAGTTTTTATGAATGCCTTGCTAACACGACAACAAGGATGGTCAGTGTTACAGGTGCATGTGCCGCTGCAGGTCTCGTTATCGGAGGAATAACAATGACCGGATTAGCTACAAAATTTTCATATTTTGTCTTCCTGTTTTCTGAAAACAATGTTTTCCCTGCTTTGATCTGTGGAGCAATTCTAACCATCATCTTGGGTTTAGGCATGCCCACTCCGAGTGCATATATTTTAGCTGCTGTTTTGATTGGTCCCGTTTTTGTTAACGACCTTGGAGTTTCCATGCTATCTGCACATTTATTTTTACTTTATTATGCAGTAATGTCAGCAATGACACCCCCAGTTGCAGTTGCAGCCTATGCTGCATCTGCCATCGCAGATGCTAATCCACTTTCCATAGCAGTGAACGCGGTTGCTTTTTCAATTGTAGCTTTTTTTATTCCATTCAGTTTCGTTTATAATGAGGAACTTCTCCTGCTTGGTTCTTATTCAGACATCGCTCTAGTAATCGTTAGTGTTACATGTGGAGTAGTCTTTATTGCCATTGGTTCAGAAGGATATCTGTTCCATCAGTTACCATTTTTTCCAAGATTATTATTTTTTGTTGCTG
This sequence comes from Fidelibacterota bacterium, assembly GCA_003535775.1. Classification (GTDB taxonomy): domain Bacteria; phylum Fidelibacterota; class Marinisomatia; order Marinisomatales; family UBA8229; genus UBA8229. Next base: position 3,746 of record DPYO01000154.1, read on the forward strand.
GTTTCTGTACTTTTTTTGCCTTTGGATGGATTAATTTAGTTGGACTATTGCTAGGTTTATCACTCATGTATTATTTAAATCACAAGAACAAATCTTTGAAAATTTCAACCTGAACCAAATTATTGCCCATGTATAATATAGAATTTATAAAGGATCAATTAAATCTATTCATCAAAGAGGATTTAGGTCACTATGATTTAACTTCTGCTATTTTGATAGATAAAAGTACAACAGGAAATTTTTCTATCAATGCACGTGAAGATTTAATTTTGTCAGGTATTGATACTGCAGTTCACATCTTCAAGAAATGTGAGCCAAATTGCAAAATAGAATTATTTTATAAGGATTCAGATCGCCTCACCGCCGGATCTATTATTGCTACCATTGCAGGCCCTGCGCGCAACATTTTGACAGCAGAAAGAACCGCTCTCAACCTATTACAGCACATGTCCGGGATTGCAAATCAAACTGCAAAATATGTGGAACTCATTAAGGGAACAAATGCAAAACTTTTGGACACAAGAAAAACAACACCTGGTCTAAGGATTTTGGAAAAACACGCTGTTTTTTGTGGCGGCGGACGAAATCATAGACTTGGACTTGATAATGGTGTCATGGTCAAAGACAACCATATTGCTGTCTGTGGCGGTCTTAAAGAGGCGGTCAAGAAAGCTAAAGAAAAAGTACCCGTTTTAGTAAAAATTGAAGTTGAATGTGATCGACTGGAACAGGTTGAAGAAGCTCTGGACGCTGGAGCTGATATGCTACTTTTAGACAATATGGATTTATCTACTTTGAAAGAAGCGGTTAAAATAGTGAATCATAAAATTCCACTAGAAGCATCTGGTGGTGTTTCACTCAATACGATTGCTGACATTGCACTGACTGGTGTCGATTTTATTTCGGTTGGTAGAATCACACAGTCTTCTCCGTGTGTAGATATTGGTCTTGATGAAATACAAAATTAAGATCACATTATTTTTAATTTCATCAAGCACATCGTCTTCGTATTTTACTGTAATTCATTTTCTGCAAGAATATTTGTAATCACTTTTTGAATTGCCATGATCGATTCCTCTTCAGCAACTATCCGCAAAGTCTGTGTTTATTGTGCAGCAAGTATTCAGTGTAACCAGATATACAGAGATGTTGCTTATGAAGTGGGAAGTTTACTGGCACAAAATAAAATATCAATTGTGTATGGTGGCAGTTCTGTCGGCTCAATGGGTGCTTTAGCAGATGGCGCAATCAATATGGGTGGCAAAATAACTGGTATATTACCTGGTTTCCTGAATACAGTTGAAAGAGCACACACTGGACTTGATGAATTAATTGAGGTAAAAGATTTTCATGAACGGAAGAGCAAGATGATTGAGGGTGTTGATGGTGTCATATCTTTGCCAGGTGGATTAGGTACTTTTGAAGAATTAATGGAAGCAATGATGTGGAAACGCTTGGGGTTGCATCCCCACCCAATTTTTTTAGTCAATACCAATAATTTTTTTGAACCCTTTGTAAATCTAATAGATAAGGCCATCAGTGAACGCTTTATCCCTCAAGAAAATATTGATTTGTTTCATGTGGTTAATTCACCAGAAATTTTGATCAGCAAACTGACATCTCACTAAAAACTTAACCAATAATTTCATCTTGACTCTCTCTCAATAATCTGGTTGGAAAAACATAAGAGCATTTATGAAGAACAGTTTTTCAACATAAAAAATACTAATTTTAAGGTTTGATTAGATGAAACGCATTTTATCTAAACCTACTTTGAATTACCAAATTAAACCATTAACCATTCATATCTAACCAAATCTTGTTCATTATTTTTTTATCCAACTTACCTCTTTCAGTTTTTGGTAGACTGTTGACAATGTCTATTTGTTTTGGGACCTTAATCTTTGTAAGTCTTCGTTGGCAATGGTCATAAATCTTCTCCATATCTAGATCAACATTATGATCAGGAACAACAAAAGCAACAATTTTTTCACCAAAAATTCGTTCACTAATACCGAAGACTGCTGCTGCTGCTATTTCAGTCAATTCCATTAACACATTTTCTATCTCGATTGGTGAAATATTGATTCCGCCAATGATGATCAGATCCTTTTCTCTACCAGTGATGAACAAGAAGCCTTCTTCATCAATGAATCCAATATCTCCTGTGACGATGCGCCCTTCTGAATCTGTTTTTATCTCTACATCATCACCAAGATAGCGATTTTGTATATTACTTATGTTAGACCTAATTACAACCATACCTTGAACATTAGCTGGCAACCTTTTACCAGATCGATCTACAATTTTAACTTTTTGGTACTGAAGTGGTACTCCAACAGAACCCAATCGTCGATTATTTTCATTACTACCAGCTATCCATCCACATTCGCTGGCCCCATAGCCTTGTAAAATGGGTATATCATACAAGGTCTCAAATTTTTTCCAATCTTTTATAAACAAGGGTGAAGAACTTGAAGTAAAAAAACGGAGATGTGAAATTTCATTCCGTTTAAGTGATGACGGACGGTTAATCAGCATATTAATACTTGTAGGATTCCCTGTTGCAATTGTAGCTTTAAATGTTCTGATCCATGTAAAATATTTAGTAACTGAAAACTTTAATGCAAAAAAAAGTGTTGAGCCATTACACAAAGACCCCAAACCACTCAACACTTGTGCCGACATCCAGTTAAAAGAGCGGAATTCAAGAATTCTGTCTTTCTCAATGATTCCAAATCTCTCAGTAATAGCAATGGTGTTTTTGGTCAAATTTAGAAAGGAAATTAAAACCCCTTTGGGCTTTGCATCTGTTCCAGAAGTAAAAAAAATAGAGGCAGTATCATCCGGTTCGTTAACAGGTAATCCAAAATCATTTTTTGAAACTTTATCTAGTTTTTCAAAAAAACTGCCTGAAATGCTATTAGTCCAGGAACCCAGAGGCAAACTATCATATTCTGAAAGTGAATCGGGAAGGAGGGTAATATTATCGTAAAGTACTAACTTTGGGGCTATTCTATTTAAAATATAGTTGAGATTGTTTTGGTTCATCTCAACGTTAATCGTACATATCGTGGCTCCGTAGGACATTACACCAAAATATGTAAGTAAATGTTCAATGGAATTGTTAGAGAGCAGAGCTATTCTATCGTTGGCTTTTATCTTTCTTACTTTTAAGAAGTTTCCAATTCTACAACAGGTTTGAAAGGCCGCTTTATATGAAACATTTATATTCTGATCAATACTGAAAATGAAGGTTTTTTCAGGTACAATTTCTTGATAATGCTTTAGCCAAAATAAGATGTGGTTTGTTACATTTAAGTTTATTTTCATTGCTGCTGAGTTGAATTTTAATAAAAAACTTCACATCATGAACGACTAGCGGCCGGTTTTTGCTAATGACAGGACCCAACCTTCCATAAAGCTTTTTGCTTTCTTAATTTGTTCATTTGTAAAGAAATCCTCTGGAGAGACTTTATCCACTGGATAAACTGGGCGATGAAAATCCTGTTCGTAACCATAAGGTACGGTGGCATCTATGCCCATGCCTCCTTCAAACAAAGTGTTTGATGCAGTCCAAGTTTTTTCTCCAGCAGTCATACGCTCTGCAGGCATAAAAGTCTGGCCACGACCACCAGGTAATGGGTTGAGAATATCTGTCTTGGGATTAACTCGTGTTGTGAGACACCACATAATGTCATCCATTGAATAAATATCCACATCTTCACTAACTGCAATAGCTAAGCGCATACCCTGTGAACAGGATAAAATGGCAGACAAAAAATTCCGTTGCCAACCCTCTTCAATCTTATTACGTTTTTTAACCTGAATAATACAGCCTCCCCAATCAGTCATACTATAAGGTATGTTTACATCTTGAATGATACCAGGCTGTAACCTGTTACATAACTCATAAATAGCAGCTTCACGAATTGTAGTATCAATATTATTATCATCTGATGTATGAACCCCAAGTGGAAAAATTATAGGTCGGGAACTGGGTTCCCGCATAGTAATTGCTGTTACGTGGAAAGTAGGCGCCTTATAAGCTTTGCCCATGTAACCGGCCCATTCGGGGTGAAAGAATGTTTTTCCTTGTACTTGAAGTTCTTCTGCTTCAGCTGTTTCATATCTTTTGTCACGTGGATGGATATAACCTTCAAGGACATATTCTGAATCAGCAAGTGCCCACGCTTCTACTGTTTTTGCTTTTACGATCCTGATTGCTTCACCTTGAACTGCTCCTGCAACTCCTATTTCATCACAACCAGTTGGTAAAATCACATAGTTAAAACCCGCACCTGCCAACATAGTACATGCTGGAGGCACACCGAAGCACATCGTTATCGGAATTGGTTCTTCATCATGATAATGTTTAGTGATGACTTGCCACATATGAGAGCCGGGTGAAATTTGAAAAGTACCAACAGATCCCCATCTAAAATTCATTCTGTTGTATCCTAAATCGCTTCCTCCTTCGAAGTAATCTCCCACAACGCACCGTATCCCGGAACCAATAGTTAATTCGGGTTCGAGGTCTGTGTGACGGATGGCTGTAATCCATTTGTTGACGTCCAGATCCTCTGTGATGACATGTTCTTGGCAAGGTGCTTCAGCACTTGAAATTTCAACATGTTTTATGGGTTTGTTTAAAGCTTTCGCTAGCTTTTCTGTCCTGTCTTTAGCATTTTCAAAACCAAACATCTTGTCTATTATTTTCATGCTTGAAAATAAATTGGTGACGGCACGAGCATGAGGCTTGCCTTTAACATGGTTAAATAAGATTGGCGGACCACCATCCATATGTTTTTGAAGACCTGTTATTTCTAAATCTGGATCCACTTCTTTATCTGTCTCAATCAACAAATTCTCGTTTTTTAACCATTCCAGAGTAGATCTCAAACTAAAAAAGTTTTTTTTGTTTAAACCATTTGCATCAGCCATAACCAGAATTCCTTTCTAAAAAGAATGTAGAATAATTATAAATAATATCATGTTGGATCTTTCTCTCAATCCAACATGATCAGGTCACGATGACCAAGTCCGAGGGAATTGTCAATAAAATACATGAGAGTAGGATTGCAGATATACCAGTTGACACGCGAAAGTGCTTTTGTGATTTCAGCTGGTGCCTGAGAACCAATCACAGGAAATTTGTTTGCATAGCAGACTTGTACTTCTGCGATTTCACTTGGATCTGTGATTTGTTCTACCTCAGCTTCAAACTGTAGCCCCCTGATAGAAGTCCATTCAATATTATTTTCATTTATTGAAACTGCAACATGAGAGTTTCCAACCAAATTCTTAACATGTCGAGTAGAGGAGGCAGAAAGAAAGATAAGTTTAAAATCTACGTTTACATAATACAAAGCTGCAGACCAAACACCTCCTTTTCCATGAGTCGCAAGAGTCAAAACATGTTGAGTACACAAAAACTCTAGTGCTCTTTTCTTTGCTTCTGATCTATCATCATTGGATTGTCTTTTAATCAAAGGTCTATCTCACCATTCATAGATTTGCCCTTCCAGCGCTCAAACAACTCTTTTTTCAGTTCAATGTCAAGCACATCCAGAACTCGATTTACAGTCTGGTCGACTAGTTCATTTATGGTTTGTGGTCGGTGATAAAACGCTGGCATTGGGGGAAGGATGATGGCTCCCATCTCAGTAGCTTGTACCATCATACGCAGGTGCCCTATATGCAGTGGTGTTTCACGAGGAAGTAAAACCAACGGACGGCGATCCTTCAACGTGACGTCTGCGGCGCGAAGCAACAGGTTATCACTATAGGAATGAGTAATTCCAGAAAGGGTTTTCATTGAACAAGGCACAACAACCATTCCCATAGTTTTGAATGATCCAGACGAAATAGAGGCTGCAATATTCTTGAGAGGATGTCGTACATCAGCCAACTGGGTCACTTCATCCACTGTATATCTGGTCTCATACTTAATTGTTTGGCGTGCAGCAATGCTGAGAACTAAATGTGTCTCTACATCCGCAACTTCCTGCAATACTTCCAGCAAGCGAATCGCATAAATCACACCACTTGCTCCTGTAACACCGATAACCAGACGTTTCATTTTTACTGAGTTTCTAGGACCTTAGAGGAAATTAATTATATCACTTATAGTTTAAATTAAGTTGAGTTTTCAAACTGTTAATTAACAAACGATTCTTCAGATTTCACTAGAATTGTCCAGCTAATTTAAACCGTTTCAACTTAACAATTAACAAATACATGAAGGGAATTTTATCTTAGCTTTAATCATAATTATTGTCAATAATTGTGTTTAGATTTTATTAATCAATCAAGGTTAAGAGTTCCAGAGATTATAGACAGTAAAATTTACATTTATAACTGACTAAATCATAGTACCCTCACCTCAGACAATCATTGACTGAAATCTGATTAGCTTCTAGCCCGCCAACTCGGGGATGGAATCAGACTCCTTGCGACTAACCGAGGAGACTCCCCGTTTTTTCGCAAAACCTTAAACTACAATATATAAATTGAAAATCAGTCCCTATTTTCAGCTTTTTCTTGACTTGAACTTAGTTCCCCGCTAACATCTATACGGTGTTTAACTGGTTTTTGTAAACCGTTTTGACAATTCCAGCCGGTCTTGTCGTTTTTAATTTAATCCTAAAGAGGAGAGTAAATGTTTAAATCTATTATTTCAGGAATAATCTTACTTGCTGGTCTAGCCCTTACCAGCAGCATCACAGCAAGTGCAGAAACAAGGGTGACTTACAAATCTGCCAAATCAACATCTTCTTACTACCAGATGGCAGTCCAAATTGCCGAAAATATGAAAGCAGGTTCCGGTGGAAATATCATCGTGACTGTTGAAGAAAGTCAGGGCTCTGTACAAAACGTGATGGAAGCCGCAGTTCGTACTAACAACTATGTTTTTACAACTCCACCAGTGCTGGTAAAACTTGCACAAGCCGGCAAAGCAATGTTCAAAGGAAAATCAAATCCAAAATTCAACAACATACGTGCATTGTTTCCTATTCCATCCCTGACGATGCATTTCGTGATGAGTGCCGACAGTGGTGTTTCAAAATTTTCTGATCTTGAAGGTAAGACAATTCTGCTGGGTAAAGGTTCTTTTGGCGCAAAGGAAGGAGCAAAATATTTGAAGCTCTTCGGCCTGGGAGGCAAGGTCAAGCTGGCCAATGTTGAGCTCAACAACGCGGTACCTGCAATCAAAAACAGACAGATTGATGGATTTGTCACAGCAGGATCTTATCCGGCTCCAAATGTGATTGAAGCTGCGGCTGGTATTGGAGTTACTTTGATTTCTCTATCCGATGCACAGGTTAAAAAGAGTAAGCGTACTCGTCTCATTATCCCAGCAGGAACTTATCCTGGAATTGACACTGATACTGTCACAACATCCTTGCCGGTGATTGCCTACACTATTAGTAATATGAATAATGAAACTGCTTATCAGCTCACCAAAACTTATTGGAATCAAATTGCCAGCATGGGCAAGGCATTCCCCTGGTGGAATGGTGTATCGGGTAAAATGTTAACAAACATCTATGGAAAAATTCATGCTGGGGCGCTGCGTTATTACAATGAAGCAGGAATAAACGTACCATCTGCAAACCGCTAAGCAATAATTAAAAGGAATGGAACCATCTTGTGCAAATTAATCTGCAGTTTTTTTGGACGATTCTTGGTGGTTTCAGTATTGCTTTTCACATTTGGTTGATATTCTCAGGCTTGATTCCCAATTTGGTAAGCCGTCCCCTGCACATGGCACTTGCTCTTCCATGGTGCCTTATGTACGGGCGAAGTGGAAATTCATTCCGGATTGGCACCCTGCTGACAGGACTTGGTGTTCTTGCCTGCGGATACATTATCCTCAATCAAGAGCTTTTAGCTGAGCAATACGGTTACATTTCAAGTCTGTGGCAAGGTGGAATTGCAATTCTTCTCCTGATAATTGTATTGGAAATGGCCCGTCGTTCCATTGGCTGGCCCCTTCCGGTTGTCGCTCTCATAGCTCTCTGCTATGGTTTGTACGGCCAGTATCTCCCCGGTGAATTCGGCCATCCGGGACTTCCCCTGAATAGTTTTCTCGGTACCATGACCATTGCTGAAGGCGGCATCTGGGGTAAGTTAACCGGTGTTTCAGTCAATGTTGTTGCAATTTTTGTTATTTTTGGAGCAGTGCTAAATGCCGGAGAAGCCGGACAGGGATTTATGAATCTGGCTATGGCAGCAGCTGGTCGACTCAAGGCTGGTCTTGCCAAGGTCTCTGTACTTTCATCTGCATTGTTTGGTTCCATTTCCGGATCTGCTTCAGCAAATGTTGCCTCGACTGGCTCTTTCACTTTACCGGCAATGATCCGGCAGGGTTACCCCCGTGATTTTGCTGCAGCAGTAGAAGCCGTTGCCTCTTCAGGAGGACAAATCATGCCGCCGCTGATGGGTGCAGGTGCTTTTGTCATGGTTGAATTGACTGGCATTCCATATACAGAAATTATGAGTGCTGCACTGCTTCCGGCAATCCTGTTTTTTCTCACGGTCTGGATTGGAATCAATGCTTTTGCAAGCAGGATGGACCTGAAAGGAATTGATGAAGCAGACAGACCTTCCACCAGGACCGTCTGGATTACTGCCTTGTTTTTTCTTGTACCATTCAGTGTTCTTCTTGAGAGAATGTTTTTTGGCAGATACACGCCGCAGTTTGCTGCCTGCGTAGCTATTCTGGCTGCGTTCTTACTGTTGCTGCTGAATGCAAATATGGAAATCTCAATTAAGCGGGCTTTTCAGAGGATTCAGATGGTATGTGTCACTGCAGGCAAACAGATTTCCATGATTGCGGCAATCATCATTTGTGCCGGAATAATCATTGGTGTTCTTGGTCAGACTGGACTCGGTGTTAAAATATCGTCCTTCGTCATTTCCGCATCAGGAGGAATGCTCTGGCCAGCCCTCTTGTTGACAGCGCTTGCCTGTTTGTTATTGGGCATGGAAGTTCCAACTACAGCAGCTTATGTAATTTGTGTTTCTGTAGCAGGTCCGGCACTACAGACTCTTGGACTGTCACTGCTGATCACTCACCTTTTCGTTTTCTGGTATGCACTTCTTTCCACAATAACACCTCCAGTCTGCGGTACCGTTTTCATTGCAGCAGGTATGGTGGAAGAAAAGAATTGGCTGAAAGTTGCTGGAAAATCCATGGCCCTGGGATTAGGACTCTATATTGTGCCACTGGGAATGGTTGCAAATCAGGATTTAATAGAATTATCAACAAAACCTGTTGATGCAATTTTAATGTTTTTAAAAATAGGAATCAGTCTTTCTGCCATTTCCTACGGTATCATTGCTGACCGCTTAGTAGTTTTGAGAATATCACTGAT
>DPYO01000053.1 GCA_003535775.1 Fidelibacterota bacterium
CGGAAGGCGTCCACCCTTTAACATACTGGGAGGCAAAATCCGTAAAAATAGACTGAGAACCTGAGCTATTCAGGAACGATTCAAAGTGGCCTGCAAAATCCCCGTTCTCATGTTTGGCAATTACACCCAGATTAAAATTCACTTCAGGTGATGAAGGAAGGGTTGTGAGAATTGCTTTGGATTCTTCCCACTTGCCTTCATTGATTAAAATGGAGGCTAAAGTATTTTGACACATATTTTTGTCAAAACCCAGTTGTTCTGCTTTTTTCAAATAAATTCTTGCCTGGTCATATTCACCCAGATCATCACATACACAGGCCAGGTTAAACATACCAATTGCATATTCACTATCTCTTTCGACCGCCGATTTGAATCGTTTCAAAGCTTTTTTAAGCAGCCTTTTATATTTTTTATAACCATCACCCCCTCTTAACACAATTTTATCTGCCATCGTTTGAGTATCAATTTTTAATGATTTCATGGCGGTAACATGTTCAAGAGGAAGCTTTTTCAAAGCTTTCTGATAGTAAATAACACCTAGGTTATTATATACTTCACGGCTTGGGAATGACTGTAAAAATCCTTTAAATGATTTTTCTGCAAAATCCAAGTTACCCCTGAGATAATACATAACACCTGCATGAAACTTTTCTGCATCATCTATAAAAGTGCCTAACCGCTCTTCAAGCTTTGCCAGCCTCACTTCTTTTGATGGATGGTGGACTCCTTCCCCGCTTTCAACAGCCTTATCAATTACGGAGAAAGAAGCACGGGGATCGTATCCCGCTAGTGTGATGTATAAAATTCCTTGTTTGTCAGCATCCAATTCCTTTTGTTTTGTAATCATATTTACCATTCTCTCAGCAGATTCGTCACTGTATTCATCATTAAAATCATAACCCAGCTCCAAGCCTAATTCATCAACATATCCCTTATAATTTTCCTGGAGTCGTCCTTCCAGGGGATTATTTACGTGGCCTTCGTTGATATGAGCAATTTCATGACCCAGGACCACCGCTAACTCATCATCCGTATCCGTTGAACATAAATCATAAAAAGCAGTGGTAATTAAAACAAATCCTCCTGGCAGAGCCCAAGCGCCAATTTCATCCGATTCAACCAAATGCACCACTATTTCATCTACTCCATCTCTGAGGGAAATACCCTGCATCATCCTTCCCAGAACCTCTTCGATTCTCATTTCAATATCCTCATCTTCAACCCTTGGCATCGATTCTTCAAAATAGGCAACGGTATTTTCACCCAGGTCATATTCTGTAAAACCCGGAGGCAAATCCAAACCAGTATCATAATTCTGTGACAAAACTCCATTTGGAGTAACGATCAACACAGACAGAAAAATTGCAATCGAATTTATTTGAAAAAATCTAGATTTTGATAATTTCATTATTTTCTCCTTTCGAACATTGATTTTAATTCAGGCCATTGCGATAAATGGTCCGCGATTGTACTCTTAGAAAAAACCTTTTTACCATCCAAAGTAAAGTGTACTCCATAAAGTTGATTCTTTTTATCCTGAGTCATTGAAAGTTTTAATTCGCCAATACTATTTTCTTTTCTAACAAACTGATATATAATTTTCTCCGCATTTATTTCATCAGTATAACGAACGAGTTTATCTTCAGTCCTCAGTTCACCATTACCCTGATAAACAGGAAGACCAGCTGCAAGCTTATCATATTCTTCCAAAGTTATTGTAATATCCAATTCTTTCTTTTCCGTGAATCCATACATGGGTGCAACTAATTTTTTATCCGCTGTTTCTTTTTCCTGAACTATCATCGGACTTGCGGATCCAGTTTGTTGGTTATTATTGTTTCCAATTACAAGTAATACAGCAGCTATTGTAGAAATCCCTAATGTCAGAAACACCCGATTATTAAAAAAGGAACTTTGTTTTATTGGTACATTTAACGGCACTTTGTTTTCGATTGCCTGACTGGCCTCAACACCTTTCGCAAGCTCCGTGTCGATTTTATCAAGTAACTCTGCAGCCTCATTCAAATCCATATCGGTCTGGATCTCGCTTGCAGTAGCCATATCGGTTAATTTAGTAATTTTTCTTTCCATATTATCCACCAAATTTGATTCTCTCTCTGAATCAAAAGATACGTTCTGAGATGTTTTGTTTTCGGTTTTTTTAGTGAATTTTTTCATTCTTAAATTTCTTCTATATCTCGCCTTTCTACTTCTATAGAGGTTTAATAAATCAAAATTTGCATAATTATCCTAAAATTTTTGTAATACTGCTTTGCCATGACTGATCAAACTGGTTTAATAGTTCTTTAAATTGATCTTTATCAAGACCATATTTTTCATCTGCAATTCTGTTAAAATGATTTAAAAGTTCATCACAGATTTTTTTGAGTCTCCTACTGATAGTTGAGACATGAACCTCCAAACGATTTGCCAATTCATTTTCGCGTTTTTTGAGAATAAAATAGTCCCGCAAAAGTGATTTCTCTTCCTGGTTTAATTGTTTGAAGCCAGCAGCGACAATCTCTTCAAGATTTTTCATATCATCATCTGCAAGGCTTTCATCTTCGATCCCAAATACAATTGAATCTAGGCTTGATACTTTACTCTCTTTCTGACTAGATAGTACATCTCTAAAAATCACTACCTTTAGCCAGGAGCTAAGGGACCCTCTTCCGTTAAAGGACGCAATCTTGGACTTGCCAGTTTTTGGAGATTCCAGAAATAAACTCCCTTTTAATCCCAATTTAATATCGTCTGATTGACTCTCATTCTTGGTATATAGCAAAGCATATTGTTTTATTTTTGAATTGAAACGATTATCAAATTCAGACCACGCTGTTTCGTTGCCTTTGCATAGGCCGATTGCAAGATAAAGATCGTTATTATGTATTCCATTGATATACGTAATCATTTGACTTGATTCATTCTTTACAACCAATTCACCATGAATGGCCGTTAACGAATCCAATAATTTCTGAGAATATTCATCAAAACTAACATCTAAATCACCGGAAAATTCAATACACTTTGCATATTGCTGGGTGATCAGATCACCAAAATCCAATTGGAATTGCTTCACTAAAGACATTAACGCTCCGAGGTTACCGGAGTTGCAGTGTAAATTTTCCTTCCTTTTGAATCTTTATATTCACGCAATAAATTGATATTTAATACTTTAACACTATTTGATTTATTAAAGATCCCTCTTTTTCCAAAGGCATTCACATCCAGGTCTCCGTAAACCAGATCACTGAGACCATTAGAATGAGCCATCTTTTCAGCATCTTTGTACGCATCTTTGAATGTTTTATTCTCATCTCCCATCATTGTTGTCTGGACAAAATTATACTCATCCTCATCCTCCCAAATACGCCATCCAACAAAAGCATGATTGGGTACAATCACTATGATCGGCTGAATACCAATCTCTATCAACAAGCTGGACATCAAGACTGATAGCTCAATGCAATTGGCACTGTGATCACGAATAGTCTCATATGGCAGATTGATACTCTGACCCACTCCCCCACCATCGTAGGTAATCTCATACTTGTCATTTAAAACATTGTATAATGTTTCTACCTGATGACGGGTTATTTCATCAATATCAAAATCGTCCAGACCTGTTTTTTCAATAAAGAGTTCTTCCTGGTATCCCACAAGCGCTGCTCCAGGTTCTTTTTTCGCAGTAGATATAACTTCCTTCACTTTTGGATCATTAGGATTAATCCAAGAGGAAACAAGGGCAAATGGACTACCTTCTTCTTTATCAGTATTATATATTTCTGTCATATTCCAATCCATTGTGCCAAGAGCCAGCATTGTGATCATTTCTGAATTTTCAGAAATCGAGCGCTCTTTCTCCAATTGTCCTTCATCAGAATAAATCATTTGTTTCACAAGCCATTCAACATAAATATTTCTGTCAGTGGCAAACTCTCCCCGTTTCTCTTTGATATTAAGGGGTGGATTAATCCCGATAGTTGTATCTGTTTTTGCAGGCAATTCAATCTTTTTTCGAATACCGTTTGAATCCCGAAAATTGGCACTGATATCTATGGAAATACCTTTTTTATTATCGTTTTTTATATCAAACCAGAGAATAAATTTGCCAAGCGGTTCCAGATTTTCATAAATAGAGGAAGGAATTTGTGGGGTAAAATGAACATCAACTTCCGCTGGCTTTAATTTTGGGCTGAATACCTGCATCAGACCATAACCTAATCCGATTACCAATACTGTTGCCACCGCACCTATAACTAACATTTTTGTTGGAGCAGCTTTGCTTGGTTTGATCCCTTTATATATATCCTCCAGCTGATTGATCATTTCTTCCACATTCTCAATCCGGTCATCAGGATTTTCAGCCAAAACAGATTCAAAGAATTTATCCATTTGTTTTGGTATTTTTGGATCAATTTTGGATACGGGTTCGATCACGCCCTTTGGAATATTACCGCTCATCAACTCATACAGAATAAGGCCCAACGTGTATAAATCAGTCTTCAAGCTAATTTTATCACTCTTGCCCATCAATTGTTCAGGGGCAGAATAAATACTTGAAAACCTTTGCTGTAGCTTGGAGGATTCCTCAGGACGCATTCCTGATTCCAATCCAAAGCTTACCAGTTTCGGCACACCTTCCGAAGTTATCATTATATTATTTGGTGAAATACGATAGTGCCCTACTCCTGCATCATGAGCTACCTGGAGACCTTTACACACATCCTGAATGAGTTTTACTGCCTCCTGATAGTCAAACCTTTTCGTTTCTGATTCAAGCTGATCACCCTCTGCATCTTTCACAAGACCAATGTGTTTCCCAAGTGAATCCGGGATTGCTTCCATGGTATAAAAAGGAATATTGTCATCATCTAAATCAAAGAAATAAATTTGAGACAGGTTTGGATGATCCCATTTAGAAAACCGCTTTACGTCCTCCAAAAATTTATTTTTCAACCGATTCTCTGCATCATCGGACATTTCCATATCTGCATTGAACGCAAACCGTTTTACTGCCACCATCCGATCCAATTGTGTATCTTTCGCAAGATAAATTTCACCCATAGGTTCGCTTGCCAAGTATTGCATTATTTTATAATGAAATACCTTATCGCCGGTTTCCCAGCGTTTTTTTGTATTTTTCTCCTCCGACACTACAGTTTCATCCAGTAATTATATTTGATCAGGAATTTATGGGTGGCAACCTGCTCAAACAGGTTTTTGAAAGATCCCGGGATATCAAACTCACCTGGTAATGATTCATTATCAGCACTAGAAAATGACCAGATGAGGAAAAACACACTGCCAGGACGATATTCCCAACGGAAGACTGACTGCCAATTGAGGGATTTTCTATTAAAGTCCTCACTCCAGGGTAAATCTGAAACTGTCCACGTGTCAGAAGCATTTGATCCATAAAAAGGATATGTTTTATTTTGCGTCAGCCAACCATACTTATCATATCTCCCTATCGCTACAAATGGCTGGACAAATAATTGTAGGCTCATATCAGGTGTGAATGAATAATTACTCCTGATACCAATTGAGATTGTTTGGCTTGTTAGTGCACCATATAAAGAGGTAGAGTCAGGGTCATCAGGAAATAAGGCTGCCGAAGAATACAAAAATTGTGACTCATCATAATTCCAAGCATAGTCCGGTGCTATAGAAATCGAATAATGTTCCCTAGGTGATAATTCCAAATTATACGAAAGACCGTGCCATTTGGATGCATAATCGTCTTTTCCACCAAAAATGCTAAGCTGCTGATTTACCTTTTTCCCGGGCTTAGGAGCAATCCATGAAGAAATGGATATGGTACCGGGATCTTCAATGACAAAACCCAAGTCCCCATATCGCCGTGTATCGACATCATCATAGCCAGAAAGTTTCTTTGATATATCCAAGCCGAAACTCCATTGGTTCAGCGTGGTAATGCTGGTACCAAGACTTATTCCGGAGGTTAAGGCAAGTTTTTCTTTCGAAATAATTTCTTCAGGAGTTTCCTGGTACCACATATTCAGATCAGTGCTGGTCTCTTGAAATTTTCCGATTGGATCTGTTGTAAAATATGAATGACCCATGTAATATGAATTCACATTATTACGATCAAGGAATCCAAGAGCATCAATATTAAAGTTCTTATCCCGAAGATCAGCATCCAGACTAAAATTCCAATGTCTACCGCCAATCTTAGCAAAATGAAGCATAATTCCTTGCCCCGAGAGGGTGTCAATTTTTGACTGGGCATACTGCCCACTGAATACAAACTGATTATTAAATAATTGATGACCCCAATCGAAACCAATTGACAGAGGTGTCTTTGAGGAATCCAGGTCATTCAAATGGGTAAACAAGATACCAAAATTTGTATTCCCTTTGTTAAATGATCGTTTCGCTCTACCGATTAAAAATGCGGAATTCCCACGCTCATCTTTTGCTTCCGTTAATGCGCTGATCACACCGAAGGTTGTATTTCCCGATTTCCCAGTTAATTTTCCTGCTACATTAATGGGCACGATATTTCCTTCATATGTTGTTCTCCCAATCCGTCGCGAATAAAATAATTGGAACGGGGTTGCAAAGATATCTGCTCCATTGACAAAAAAAGTTCGTTTCTCCGGGAAATAAGTCTCATAAGCAGACAGATTTAACACCGCAGGATCTACCTCTGCCTGCCCAAAATCCGGATTAACAGATGCTTCCAGACGTGTACTGGTAGTAATATCGTATTTAAAATCACCGCTGATGTTATAGTGCAGCCTGTTAGATCCAATTAGTGCAGATTCAGATTCGAAATTATCACTGCTTGAAGTAATGACCGAACCTGGTAAAAATTCAAATTTCCCAGCGGATTTAATGTTGGATATTCCAGTAATTTTTCCGAGGTGAGAAACAAGACCCGGTTCAGTCACTTCTTTGCTTTTCCACCACATTTGCTCAAAAGTTGATCCTTTAAAACGGGTTATATTGAAGCCCCATTCTTCAGTCTTATCCTTATCATACTGCAGGGTGGAGAAGGGAATCCGAAATTCAGCTGTCCACCCAATACGGCGTGTTGCCTTATCATCAATTTGATTGCCATAATCACGCCTTACTTTTACATCCCAAATTCCATCCCAGCTATAATCAACCTCATCATCATTAGAAATATACCCATCATACCTAACCCCGCTGGGGTTAACTCCAAATTTATAGCCGGATCTCCCGCGGTTTTCCGTATCAATATATACCCAGATATAATCTGAGAGTGCCATGTCATCTTTCCTCCTAAGTGCTCCCATAACAGAGGATGGATTTTGTTCAGCTACATAAACACCCAAGTATAAATTTTCATCATCATATAGAACTAGAAATGCTGTTTTTTCTGTCGCTGAATCTCCGTTTACTGGTGCGTACTGGATAAAATCTTTTTTCAAATCTGATCCGTACCAATCCATTTCCGTTAATTCCCCATCAATATAAACCGGATTCTGGGTTCTTACTGCTTTCACGATTTTTTCATCCTGGGCTAGTGCTTTTTCTGATTGAGCTGAAGATTGAACTTCCTCTTGTGGTTCACTCAATACCATGGACAGAGGTAAAAGAAAATATAAAACAGTTGATAACTTATCCATATTTTTAGACAGACTCCTTTCTAAGATAGACTTGCAATTTACTATTAAATGATGAATTTTCCAGTAAATAACTTCTTTCGAATCATAAACAATTTAAACAAGAAATTTTAAACAAGCCGGTCGCTAAAAATTGTAAACAACTTTGAAATAACCTTAACCTCTTGGGCAATAGGAAATTAAATGAAAAATCTACAATCCCTTAAAAATACGTTTTGTTCGACCACCAATGGCAGTAAATAACACATATGGTGTGGAACCAATGCTCTCAGAAATTTCCTCTATCAATATTGAATCCGTTTTATTTTTTCCAAACAACAATACTTCATCACCTGCCTTCACATTTGCATTAAAAAAATCCACAGTGAACTGATCCATACACACTCTACCAGCAATTTTATAACGCTCCCCTTTTAAACTAATACACCCCTCTTCGTACCACGAGCGTGGAAGCCCGTCAGCGAATCCGACCTGGATAACTCCTATGACCGTATCATGCGGTGCAGACCAAACTCCCCCATAGCTTACCAATGTTCCTGCTTTCACTTTTCTGAGGTTCACTACTGGAGCTGTAAATTCCATGACAGGTTCAAGAGG
>DPYO01000082.1:0-1159 GCA_003535775.1 Fidelibacterota bacterium
CCGGAGGAGCCGTCTGTATCTCCCCGGGAACCAGGCCAAGCTCATGCTGAATGCGGGCATCCATAAACCTGATGCTATTATCCTGGATATTGAAGATTCAGTGGCGCCATCTGAAAAAAATACTGCCCGACTAATTGTCCGCAATGCATTGCGGACGCTGGACTTTTTCGGTTCGGAACGAATGGTACGCATTAACCAGGGGAAAACCGGACTGAAAGACCTGGAAGCAGTGATTCCTCATAATGTGCATCTCATTCTTGTTCCTAAAGTAGAAACGGCAAAGCAGTTACTTGAAGTTGATGAAAAAATTCAGGCTATCCGAAAAGACTGTGGCAGAAAAGATCCGGTATTTCTCATGCCCATCCTGGAGAGTGCATCCGGGATTTTGAATTCACTGGAAATCGCCAAAGCCAGCAAAAACAATGTGGCCATTGCCATGGGATTAGAGGATTATACTGCGGATATCGGTGTAGAGCGCACCAATCAGGGTCGTGAATCACTCTTTGCACGAAGCCAGGTGGTAAATGCTGCCCGGTCGGCTGGCATACAGGCCATTGACACCGTGTTCAGCGATGTGAATGATGAAGATGCCCTAAGAGAATCGGTGAGAGAAGCAAAAGAAATAGGATTTGATGGAAAAGGATGCATCCATCCCCGGCAGATCAAGCCTATTCATGAAGAGTTTGCACCAACAGAGCCTGAAATTGAAAAAGCCAAAAAGATTGTCCGAGCATTTGATGAAGCGGAGGCCAAAGGGCTGGGAGTGGTCTCTCTCGGTAGTAAAATGATTGATCCTCCCGTAGTCAAACGAGCACAAAATACCATAAACTTGGCGATGGCAACGGATCTTGTACCAAAAAACTGGAAACGAAAATAAGGTGGAATGGAACAAAAGCTGAAACTCGTTAAGAATGCTGCCGGCCGTAAAGTACCTACTCTGGTAAATGGTGTTAAAGCGATTCCATTTAAGGGAGTCAGCAGGTACTCGCCCAAAGGCGTAAAAGCGGCACCCCCTATCCGCAGCTGCAATGACTATCCATCTTCAGGCAATAAAGTGGTAGGCTCCCTGAAAGAAGCTCTTAAGAAATGCGGTGTCAAAAATGGCATGACCATTTCTAACCACCATCATTTCCGTAATGGCGATCTGGTAATGAACCAG
>DPYO01000082.1:1582-2660 GCA_003535775.1 Fidelibacterota bacterium
ATGGAGTTATTCACCATATAGAGGGTTCATTAAATGGACCGTTGGGCAATTATGCATCTGATGGAAAGATGAAAGGACTGGCAGTTTTACGATCACATGGCGGACGATGGCAGGCGATCCAGGATGGTGAAGTGCACATAGATATCGCTATTATCGCTGCTCCTACAGCAGATCCGTTTGGAAACTGCACAGGCGATCGGGGTCCCTCTGCCTGTGGACTCTTGGGTTTTGGGCTGGCAGATTCACTTTATGCAGACCATGTGGTTGTGGTGACCGATAACCTGGTGGACTTCCCCTGCGTGCCTTGGCAGATTCAGGGGAATAATGTGGATCACGTAGTAGTTCTGGATAAAGTGGGCGAACCGGAGAAAATTGTGTCCGGTACCACGCAAATTACTAAATCCCCTGACAGACTGTTTATTGCAGAACTCACTGCCAAATTTGTAAAAGCAGCCGGCATTATGCAGGATGGTTTTAGCTTCCAGGCTGGCGCTGGTGGTACAGCTCTGGCATTTGCCATTTATCTACGTGAACTGATGAAAGAAGCTGGTGTAAAGGCACGTTTTATCCGGGGAGGATCTACAAAATATCTGGTGGAAATGCTGGAAGAAGGATTAACAGATTTTATTTTGGATGGACAGACATTTGACTTGGAAGGTGTACGGTCTATGCGGGAAAATTCAGGGCATATCAATACTTCACCTTTTACCAGTTATAACTGGCATGGGAAGGGGAATTTTGCATCCATTCTAGATGCTGTTGTCCTGGGTGCTACTGAAGTGGATATCAACTTTAATGCCAATGTGGTGACCCATTCAGATGGACAGATGCTTCATGGGATCGGTGGTTGGCAGAACTGCCTCTTCAGTAAATGCACCATACTACCAATTCCTTCCTTCAGGAACAGAATCCCTATCATCGTTGATGAAGTAACTACCCTGGTGGGTCCTGGGGAACTCATAGATGTGATTATCACAGAACGTGGAATTGCGATTAATCCAAAGCGTGAAGATCTGATTAAAGCCACAAAAAAAAGTGGCTTGCCTATTCGAAAAATTGAAGAAATAAAAGAAGAGGT
>DPYO01000082.1:3054-3971 GCA_003535775.1 Fidelibacterota bacterium
GTCATTGATTCGATATTTAAGGTAAGTAAATAGTTATTATTTAGTAGTAAATCCACTATAAGAGATAAAATGAAAAAAATACTACTGTCAGCTTTGATTATTTCCAGTGCATTTTCTGGGAATTTTGGTGTTGATATTGCACTTATTGGGCAGCTGCCTAAGGGTGAGTTTAAAGATGAAGGGGTACCAACAGGTTTTGGTCTTGATATAAATGGTTTATGGTATCCATCAAATATATTAGGCTTGGGGATCAATTTAGGAGGAACTCGATATGGTTCTTCAGAACGACCAGAACCATGGAGTAAAACTATACCTGATGTTACAGTTACTGTAAAAACGACAAATGATCTTGTATATGGACACTTATTAGCAAGGGTAGTTCCTTTACAAGGAAAATCCAGGCTATATTTTGAGGGTCTTTTGGGAATAAAAAATTTATTTACTTCAACAAAAGTTATTTCAGAAGACTGTCCTGGAGATGACGATACATGCGAACTTGCAAGTTCACGCAATTATACAGATAATGCCTTCAGCTATGGTGGTGGTGGCGGATTGGAAATAATCCTAACTTCCTTTGGAGGAGATGAAGATAGTGATATTAAAGGAGGTGAGGGTAGCGATATTGAAGGAGTATTATCATTTTTTATCAATGCACGATATATGATTGGCGCTGAAGCAGAATATCTGAAGAAAGGAGATATTCATCGTATGGATCAAGAACCTTATGATGTGACTTATTCTCCAAGCAGATCCAAAACAGATGTTCTGCAAATCAGTCTTGGTTTGAACTTTAATTTTTAACTATGATCTAATATAATTATGAAACAAATCATTCTGGGAGGTATAATGAAAGATAAGGTACTGGAAATCTGGCCCGAAATCAACTGGATCAAAGATGATGACCTGCGTTCAAAAAC
>DPYO01000082.1:4050-4250 GCA_003535775.1 Fidelibacterota bacterium
GGCGCTGAAGCAGAATATCTGAAGGAAGGAGCAATTACATTTACTGATCCACAAGATGGGCCTGTTCAAACTACTTTTGATCCAAGTACATCCAAAACAGATATTCTACAAATCAGTCTTGGATTGAGTTTCAATTTATATTTTGACCGTGCACAATAATAAAATAATTTATTCTTGGAGGTATAATGAAAGATAAAGTA
>DPYO01000082.1:4354-6505 GCA_003535775.1 Fidelibacterota bacterium
AAGAGATACCATTTTCCCTCCTCATCAAGGATTGTAATGTATCGTTTATGAACCATAAACGCACCTGCGTTCAGTTGGCTGTAGATATTGCAAAAAAGATGGTGGATAATTTTGGTGATGAAATTAAGGTAGATATGGACATCATGATTTCCGGTGCCATTCTTATTGATGTAGGAAAATTACTGGAGTATGAAATGATTGATGGGAAGCTCTCTACCAGCAGTTACGGCAAAATGGTGCGGCATCCATTCAGCGGTGTTGCCATTGCTGCCCGTTTTGATCTTCCCCCAGAAGTACAGCATATTATTGGAACTCATTCCAAAGAAGGGGATTTGGGAAAGCGGACGGTAGAATCTATTATTGTGCATCATGCCGACTTTGTCTCTTTTGAGCCTTTTAAAGCATAATCTTTCACTCCATGCCTCAGACCCTGATTGAGAAAATTGTACAGAAACATGCGGTTGGGTTAGAGCCGGGTCATATTGTTCAATCCGGAGATTTTATATCTATCCAGCCTGCACATGTCATGACCCATGATAACACTGGTGCTGTTATGAGTAAGTTTAAGGCTATCGGTGCAAAGAAAATGGCCAATCCCAGGCAACCTGTATTTACCTTGGATCATAATGTTCAAGATAAATCTGAAACCAATTTAAATAAATATGCTAGTATTGAAAAATTTGCAAATGAAATGGAGGTAGATTTTTATCCGGCAGGCAGAGGAATAGGGCACCAAATCATGTGTGAAGAAGGTTACGCCTGGCCAGGTACCATGGCAGTGGCATCAGACAGTCATTCAAATATGTATGGGGGATTGGGCTGTCTGGGGACTCCTTTGGTTCGCACAGATGCAGCTGCACTCTGGGCAACAGGCCGTACATGGTGGCAAATACCGAAAATTACCAAAGTAGACCTTAATGGAAAACTTACAAAAGGGGTAAGTGGCAAAGATGTTATCATTACCCTTTGTGGATTATTTAATAATGATGAAGTTTTAAATCATGTACTGGAGTTTACTGGAGATGGAATATCAGGACTAAGTGTAGACGAACGCCTCTCCATTGCTAACATGACGACTGAATGGGGAGCATTAGCAGGTGTATTCCCAATTGACCCAGTAACCATTGAATGGCTGAAGAAAAGATCTGAATTTATTAGTGAGCGGGGTTTGGAAGAGGTGCCTTCCGATAGTGATGGAGAAGATGGTACCCATCCCAGAATAAATTTATCCAGAATTAATGCACTAAAAAGCAATCCCTTAACAGCAGATGAAAAGGCATTTTATTCAAAACATATACAACTCAATCTAAACACGGTTTCCCCTCATATATCAGGCCCAAACCATGTAAAAAGCATGACGAGTATTCAAGATGCCTTTAGTCAAAATATAAAAATAAATAAGGCATATCTTGTCAGCTGTGTAAACAGCCGAGTTAAAGATTTGTCTGAAGCGGCACATACCATTAAAGGTAAAAAGGTTGCTCCTAATGTAGAATTTTATATTGCCGCTGCATCCAGTGAAGTTCAGGCCGAAAGTCAAAGACGAGGGGATTGGCAAACTCTAATTGATTTTGGAGCAACGCCCCTGCCACCCGGTTGTGGCCCCTGTATAGGTCTGGGGATGGGTTTATTGGGCCCTGGTGAAGTGGGAATTTCTGCAACCAATCGAAATTTTAAAGGACGAATGGGGGACCCGACTGCCGAAGCTTATTTAGCTTCTCCATCAATAGTGGCAGCTTCTGCTGCAGCTGGAATAATTGCACCGGCTTTTGATTTTGTGACCTTCTCGCCTGAAGGCCATATTACAGAATATACGAAACCTCCTTCCAGCCAAAGCAGTATTTCTTTATTGGACGGATTTCCTGAAACACTAGAAGGTGAAATTATTTTTTGTCATCAGGACAATCTCAATACCGATGGAATATATCCAGGGAAATATACCTATAATGATGATTTCACACCGGAACAGATGGCTGAAGTAGTGATGGAAAATTATGATCCTGAGTTTGGAAAGATTGTAGAAAAAGGCAATATCATTGTTGGAGGCTATAATTTTGGTACTGGCTCTTCTCGGGAACAAGCAGCTACTTCTCTGATGTTCAGGGGTATTCAAATGATATTGGCAGGTTCATTTAGTCAAACCTATAAACG
>DPYO01000161.1:0-1557 GCA_003535775.1 Fidelibacterota bacterium
AAGACGGATTATTAACTAAAAAGCAAGGTAAAGCTGCTAAAAGATTTTTTAATTCAAGAGGAACGGAAGTAGCAGAAGTTGTTCGAGAAAATCAAAGGCTTATTGAAGATTTAATGGATGATCTAAATAAAATTGTTTCTCAACGTCGGACAGCTAAAGTAAAACTAAAAGATGGAAGTACAATGAAAGTCGATGCAACAACGGCTATGATGTTGCTTTATGTTCATGGTGCATTAAATCAAAATAACAGAGTTAAAATGGCACAAATTCTTGCACAAGACAAGGAGGGATTCACAAAAATGGTGAACTTTTCAATCAAGCAAGGAAAAATGAGTTCCGATGACCATAAATTATCCAGCATTTCTAATAATAAACTTTGTCCGCCCTACCCGGAATGTATTGAAGATTTTATTGGGGAACAGGATACCTCTAAGTGCGAATAATTATTTCTACTTCTTGACCATTCGTCCCCGCGAATTTAACTCAACGCATATTTCTGTCAGAAAATAACTAAAAATATTACTTGTGTTAAGGGATCTATTATTAGGTAATAAAGTATTTATTTTTCCAATTTATGGTTTGTTTTTTGGTTTCCTTTTTTCACAAGATTTTCAATATCCGTCGGAATGGAATGAATTATTCAGTGATTCCGGATGGACGCTTATCACAAAGAAAGAGCGGATCAGAGTATTTGAGAAACCAATTCTCGCTTCACCAATCCCTGCATTTCGGATCGAATTAGTTACACCAGCGTCCACGGAAGCGCTATTGAATGTTGCCTGGGCAGTGGATCAATATCCGGAGACCCTCTCCAGTGCCTATATAGTAAAAGCGGGGTTTAATCATCGAAACAGTGCTCAGTATCAACAGGGATGGCAGATTATGGATATTCCCTTTTTATCACCGCGGTTGTATCAATTTGATCACATTCGACATCTGTCAAGAATTGAATGGATAAGCACTCAGTTTAACCAGCTGGAAGATTTTCCAAAACAATTAATTATTCCACCGGTGAACTTTGGGAGTTGGGAAGTTTTGGAATTTGACGGAGAAAATAAATTAATTTATAGAGTATGTACCAATCCAGGGGGGAGTGTTCCGTCCTGGATTGTAAGTAAAACCAGCAGAAATTATATTCCGGATATGCTATTAGAACTGGAAGAAGCAGCCTTAAATGGAGTTGTGGAATAAAAAATAATAAATGTCACTAATAACAATTGTTGGAATTACCCTTGGAGTTCTGATTGCTGTGTGTATCACATGGCTTGGATTTCCAGGAACTTTTCTCATTGCTATCGTGTCCCTGATTTGGGGTTGGATGACCGGTTTTCAATCAATTACGGTTGGAGTTATTTTGGCATTATTCGGAGTTTCCATTCTCCTTGAGATTATGGAATTAGTATTGGGTGGTCTTGCGGCCCAGTATTACGGAGCCAGCAAGCGGTCCGCTGTCTGTGCTATTATCGGCGGAATTTTTGGAACGATCATTGGTGCTGGAGTTTTGTTTTTAATTGGAGCATTTGTGGGACTATTGGCAGGTTCGTACCTGGGTGCTTT
>DPYO01000161.1:1957-3375 GCA_003535775.1 Fidelibacterota bacterium
GGAAAAGGACTCAAATCAACAGCAGTCATTTTTATGGGAATTTGGATAGGCACACTCGTAACACCATAACTCAACTAATTGAATAACAGGAGGGAGAGGAATGAAGTCATTTCATAAAGAACTTTGGTTTGAAATTCCATCCAGGATGGATTTTATAAATATAACACGGGATGTAGAAGAAGCTGTAGCGATAAGTGGAATCCAGGAAGGACTCTGCCTAGTGAATGCCATGCACATAACCGCTTCGGTGTTTATTAATGATGATGAACCAGGGCTGCACCGGGATTATAAGAAATGGTTGGAAGATCTAGCGCCACATGCTCCTCTTTCACGATATGACCATAATTTGACAGGCGAAGACAATGGAGATGCTCATCATAAACGGCAAATAATGGGGAGAGAGGTGGTTGTAGCAGTCACGGAAGGACGGCTTCATTTTGGCACCTGGGAGCAGATTTTTTATGGAGAATTTGACGGACGAAGGAGGAAAAGAGTTTTGGTAAAAATAATTGGAGAATGATATGAGAAATCTTAAAGGAAAATCTGTGTTGGTTACTGGAGCATCAAAAGGAATCGGCTCCTACATTGTAAATACACTGGCCAAGGAAGGTTTGAACATCATCTGCGTAGCCCGTTCAGAAGATGAACTGAATAAAGCAAAATTGAAAGTGGAAGAACTTGGTAGCAGTGCCCATGTATTTCCATTTGACCTGAAAAATATCAGGCTTATTCCTGAGTTAATTAATGATATAAGATCTGAAATTGGAGAAATTGATATACTGGTGAACAATGCAGGCATAGAGATGTACAGGAAATACGGAGATTATTCTGCCAGGGAATTGAATTCAATTCTTGCGGTAAACCTCCATGCACCTATGGAATTGACCCGATTGCTCCTTCCGGGGATGCTGGATCGAGGAGCCGGGCACGTGGTAAACGTCGCTTCTTTGGCGGGATGCAAGGGTGTTGCATACAATGCAATTTATTCTGCCACGAAAGCAGGAATGATCATGTGGAGTGAAGGACTCAGGCAGGAACTAAAGGGAACAGGAGCAGGTGTTTCCACGATCAAGCCGGGGTACATTTCTGAAGCGGGGATGTTTCACAATTCAGGACAGGAGGCGCCAAAACTACTTGGGACTTCCCCTCCGCAAGCAGTAGCTGATGCTGTTCTTCGGGCAATAAAAGGCAATAAAGCCGAACTTATAGTGAATAAGGGCCCTATTAAGCCTTTGCTGGCGTTGAACGTTTTTACCCCGGTTTTTGGCGATTCATTAGTGCGCTGGTTTGGAGTTCAGGAGTTGAGCGCCAAACGGGTTACGTAAATATAATCTGGTGAATTGAGTTTCATCCGGGTAGGAGAGGAATAATTGAAGAGAATCTCTGAAAATGGATGTTGCTCCCCGGGTATTGTCTGA
>DPYO01000001.1:0-7448 GCA_003535775.1 Fidelibacterota bacterium
CCATTTTGCGGTGTGAGGATATTTTCTCCATCCAAAAGCTTTCTTCCGGAGAGTTCTTCGACTTCACCAACGGCGTTTAAAACACCTCTGGTAACATCTTCGAAAGGCGCTTCGACAGTGGTGGGGGCTTCTCCCCTGCCTTGTAAACGATATTCTCCATCCATCAGTTCTATCAGGATGGCTTTCGTAGTTGTACTGCCACAGTCAGTGGCTAAAATTGATCGCAATTTCACTAAAATTATATCAAATTGTCAGAAAAATAACTGCACATAAACAAAGGTGAGCGGACTTGCAAAAATCAGAGAATCAAACCGGTCAAGGACACCCCCATGACCAGGGAGGAAAGAACCAGAATCCTTCACACCCACATCCCGCTTAATCAACGATTCAGAAAAATCACCCATTTGTCCAAAAATACCGGAGATTACCGTAAACATAGCTACATCTACCCATCCGAATTGAGTACCTAAAACTTTTGTTGCTATCATAACGGAATAAACCACGCCTGCACCAATAAATCCCGCAGCACATCCAACAACCGTTTTTTTAGGGCTGATCCGTTCACATATTTTTTTCTTCCCCCATTTACGTCCCGCCAGGTACGCCGCAGAATCACACACCCAAATTGAAATAAACAGCCCAAATGTCAGATGCGAATTATAATCAGTATCCATTTGACGTAAAGAGAGTAATGTCCCTAATAAGATGGGTATATAGAAAATTCCAAAAAAAGTGATGGCAATATTCCTCGTTGGATTCGGTTTATAACGAAAAAGTTCCACCGTCATTCCGACTAAAACAAAACCGATAATGGAAATAATCAAATAATTATCAACCAAAACTACAGAATTGTCATACATCATGAGAATCCCCAGAGTAGCTATCCAACCTAACCAGAGCATCGGGACTGAGTCCTGGGTTGAATTAATTTGATAAAATTCACGAATTGCAAGTAACATGACCACAGACGTGAAAATGGTGAACCAAAGTCCACCAAGCCAAATCATAATGAGAATTCCTGGAATTCCCAGAGTATTTACGAACATTCTTGATGATAAGGTATCAGCCATGAGCAGAAAAAAATAGTGCGGTGAAGTTATGGAAAACCAAAGGATTAAAAAAATGCAGTTTCACTGAGATAAAATATGAGCATTTATTAATTCAAAAACTGAAAACAGCCAGGTATCATTTTTACTTCGATAGGTGTTTTCCCTGTTATCTCACCATCAATATTCAATGGCGACTCCTCATCAGGAAATAAAGAAAAGCGACTCACTTGAGAATATTCAACAATGTTTGATTCGATATGAGTACCATCAAAAATTTTCGGTAATAAATTCAATAATTTGATTTTACCCTTCTCACGAACGATAATCAGATCAATTAATCCATCATCCAATTTTGCTTTTGGTGCAGCATACATGCCTTTTCCAGTATGCTTGGTATTTAAGGCAAGAATAAAAGTGAAATCATTTATTTCTTCAGTTTCATTTATGATTAATTTAGCTGATCGCTGTTTCAATCTGAATATTTCCAGCATTGATACCAGTGTATATCGGCTTTCTCCCATCCACCGGTAATTTTCTGCAGTTATTCCAATATCAGTTACCAATCCCCAGCCGATGATATTTATTGAATAAATCAATCCTTTCCCGGTTTTGACCTCAGCAACATCTACAGGAATTGTACTCCCGGAAACAATGCGTTTTGCTGCTTCCACAGGATCCAGACATTCAACCGTATGCATAAAGGAATTCCCTGTCCCACCCGGGATCAGACCAATTGGCACCTGCTTTTTATCTTTCCGGGTTAAAAGCCCATTGACAACTTCATGAAAGGTCCCATCACCACCGATAGCACAGAACCCGTCAATGTCTTCAAAATCCATAGTGTTAATCATTTCCTGCGCATGTCCGGGATATTCTGTTTCAAGTATTGTTAATTCAACGCCCTTATCATGAAAAACAGGTTTGACTAAGTCAAGAATCCCCAGACCTTTTTCCATTCCACCATGCGGATTGACAGCTAAATATATTTTAAAAGCCATTATCCCTACTCTTTATGCTTCATATATTTATCGTCCCCCAACTCAATGACTTCTACTTTGACTTTGGTCGTTCCGTTACCAATAAAGCCTAATTTTAAAGCCGCACCATAGGAACAGTCCAGCATACGCCCTTTCACATAGGGACCGCGATCATTAATGCGAAGGATTAATGATTTTTCATTCTCCATGTTGGTCACCCTAACTATTGTATTTAAAGGAAGTGTTTTATGCGCTGCAGTGAGTCCATACATATCATATACTTCCCCGTTTGCAGTCAACTTACCATGAAAATCCTCACCGTAATAAGAGCTTATACCTTTAAGTGTCTTCTTGGATTTCGCGGTAGAATTTACTTTTTTGATTGGTTTTAAGCGGTTTCCGCTTCCTGTTGTATACCGGGGTGAGCTAGAGCAATTCACAACAAGTATTAGGCCTGAAAGAGAGATGATAATTGGTAAAATATATTTATGCACTAACCGGATATTAGTTTTTTACTTTTCCAACAAGTGAAGAAATGCTATCAATAGATACATCTTTACAGTACGTCTCAAGTTCATCAATCATTTTTTCGCCGGCAGACGGATCCTGATAATTCACAGTTCCCAATTGGACAGCAGATGCTCCAGCCAAAAAATATTCAATCACATCCAGAGAATTAGTAATTCCGCCGATTCCTATTATAGGAATTTTTACTGAATGAAATATTTTTTGTATCGCGGCTAAACCGATTGGTTTCGTTGCAGGGCCTGACAATCCACCAAAAACAGTATAAATATTACTTTTCCAACTCATTGGATTAATGCTCATCCCAACAACGGTATTAATGGCAGAAACAGCGTCAGCGCCGCAATCTTCTGCTGCTGAGGCAATTGCAGCGATATCCGTCACGTTAGGACTCAATTTTACAATTAAGAGTCGCTCAGTTAAGGATCTCAGTGTTTTGGTTAATTCTGCTGTGAGGGATCTATCTACGCCAAATTCCATACCTCCCTTTTTTACATTCGGGCATGATATATTTATTTCATATCCAACAATGTCAGAAGATATTGATTCTATCTTTCTTATAATTTCAGCATATTCATCTAAAGTCGATCCAGCAATATTCATTATAATTTTTGTACCGATGGTGCTGTAAGAGGGAACCATTTCCTTCATGTAATGATCTACACCAACATTTGCTAATCCAATAGAGTTTATCATTCCGGAAGGTGTTTCCACGATTCTAGGTGGTGGGTTTCCTTCCCGAGGATGTAATGTGATAGACTTTGTAAAAATACCCCCCAATTTCGAGACATCCACAAAATCAGGTACATCATTCCCATAACCAAATGTGCCGGAAGCAGTAAATATTGGATTGTTAAACTCTATATTTCCAATTTGAATACGAAAATCAGTCAAAACAGACCTCATTGGCTGAATACACTGGGCCATCCATACAAACCAGGGAATAGAGCTCATGATAACTGTGCGCCATCTCTTTAACATTTCGCCTTTTTATGGCACATCCCTGGCAAAGCCCTGTACCACAACCCATATAACTTTCTACCGATAATTGAGCTGGAATCTTATTCTGAATGACAAAATCTTGCATACCTTTAAGCATGGGAAGGGGGCCGCAGGCAAAAACCATTGGATTGTCAATATCAGCACACACCTTTTTCAACGACGGCATCACCGTCCCTGAGTTTCCAAGTGTCCCATCATCTGTTGTGAGGAAAATCCCATTTGAAGGGTCATGTTTCATGAAATGCTCCCGGCCAGTTTTTGCTCCAATGATTAATTTGGAATGAATTTGGTGTTTCTGACACTCTTTAAAGAGGTTCAAAATTGGAGCTAACCCAACACCACCGCCAACTAAAATCGGAACGTAATTTTCTTGCCACCCTGAAAATACATTCCCAATGGGCCCTAGAATATCAAGAATTTCGCCAATTTTTCTTTCAGCCAATAATGTTGTACCCTGTCCAAAAATCTTGTATATGATTGTGATATGCTTCTCTTCCACATTCGCAATGCTCATGGGGCGGCGAACAGTAAAGCTCCATTTGTTATCTAAAAGAATTTCCAGAAATTGCCCTGGGCCAGTATAATAGGATACAATTCCCGGAGCTGAGAACTCCATTTCCCAGATTCCTCCAGCTATCTCCTCATTCCGGATAATCTTACATTGTTCAATAAGCATGCTTTAGGACAGTTGTATCAATTGGAGCGCTAACCGAATCCTGTTTTACAATGCTGAGTGTAGAATCCTGAGAAACAGATTTATGAGGAATGGGCGGAATGGAATCTAACGAAACTGTCTTGGAAGAGGAAAATTGCTTTTCTTCTTCCAACTCTTCTCCAGAGTCTTCCCTGAGTAGATTTTTTAGGATGGTATACCGGGTACGTGAAGCGGATGCCTGTTCGCTTTCAGGATGGAAGTTTTGAATCATCTCATAGTATTTCAATGCACTGTCCGCATTGTGAAGAAACAAATCATAATGATAGGCCAGGGAGTATACCGCTTTTGCTGCCAGATCGCTGGTGGAATCTGCAGATACAATGGATTTATACTCATTTAGAGATGCTTCTTTATCTTGAGCCCATAATTGTTCTGCATCCCGGAGAAAATTATCATGTGACCCTTCTTCAATATCTTGACTTTTTCCTATTACTAGAGAAAATTCTGATTCTGGAAACTGTTCCAGAAGGATCTCCTCCAACTGTACAGCTTCAGCTGTATCACCGCGTTCAAAAAATAGAAAACGCAGAGTAAAAAGGGATTTAGGGTAAATGTCTGTATCTGTATAGTTCTCAATGATGTCCTGCAAATACACAATAGCTGAATCAAAATGATCGAAATGAAATGCATTCAGTTCTGCCAGGGAATACAATTTTTCTGCTATCTGGTTTTTCTTTGATAAGAGATTTTGGGGATTTGTCTGATTTGAACCTGCACTTGTGGAATCAAATTGTACAGGCACCCCGCTTAAATCTATCTTTGGAAGATGTTGAGATGGAGAAGGTTCCAGTGCATCATCTTTCGTTATTCCTAAAGAGTCAGGTTCGCTTACCAGTGAAGGGTTCGCTGTTTTTTCTTCAAGAAGTGCATCCATTTCATTTCTTGCAGTTCGATAGGCCTGAATCTCTTTTATCCTTCTCTGAGAAGGCTTTAAAAATGCTGATTTTCTGCTTTCGGATGAAACCTGTTCATAATAGTTGAGGGCTTCATCAAATCCTCGTTCCTTCAGAGAATTTTCACCCAAATGATAATATGCTTCTGCAGATACTTCACTCCTCTCATAATCTATTGTTATTGATTCAAAACGGGTTTTTGCCACCTCCAGGTCACCCTGATCTATAGATATTTTTGCCAATTCCATCTCCAGCTCCCCATGAACTGTTTTAAAATTTTCATCCGCTAGTAAATCCTTGATTTTATTTGAAGCTTCCGAAAATATTCTTTGTATACGGTAAATCTTAACTATTTGAAGATTTGCATCTTCTTTTCGTTTTTTGACCATAGTATACTTAATCACATTCCTATAAGCGGAAAGTGCACGATCATATTCCTGCTGATCAAAAGCCAAGGTAGATAACCGGTAATATATCTGGTCTTTCTCTGATCTGTCTTTTGTCAAGTCAGCAGCTTTATCCAGTGAAGCAAGGGCCTGGTCTGTTTCCTCAATCTCAAGATAAATTTCCGCAATGGACAAATGAATCTTCGCCAGAAATTGATTATCATTGATCTGATCGTACAGGGTATGCAAGTCATTCAGGGCAGGTAATGGTTTTCCGGCCTTCCATTTTGTGAGCGCCAACCAGTATTGGGATTCATTTTGATATTCAGCTCTTCCCTCATGTCCCAGTCGTCTAAATATATTTTCCGCCTGGGTATATTCCCCAAGATGGTAACGGGATTTTCCAATGAGGAACATTGCAGGAAAAACGTACTTGCTTTGAGGATATTTATTCAGGATAATGATGGATTTATCGATAACGCTTTGATAAGCATTTTTTGCGGAGGACGGAAGTGATTCACCCACATTTTCAAGCCGGGCTTTCTCCCCTTCTTCAAAATACCTTCGGGCATTATAAAATGTATTATAATAGGCACAGCCAGAGAAAAATATAAGTAAACCCAAAAAAAAGGAAACCGAAGAGTGCTTAACCTGTTTTGAATTTTTGGGATTATTCATTTTTTTTCCTGTTGTAGGGAAGTAGACAAATAGTATTAAATTTATTTCATGGAAGATTCAAAAGAACCAATTCATTCTTATCCAAATTATCGGTGGCCTGAAAAAGGTACACAGCGAAACTGCCCAAAATGCGGCGAATTGCTCCAGTTAAACGAACAGCGCCCGCAATATTATGGAAAACCATGGTGGTGCAGTCCATGTAAATGGCAGTTTTCTGAGGAGGATATTTCCTGATATTTCTGTATAATCAAGTATCACAATATTTGTCATAATCGGCTAGTAAATCTTCAAGGACCCACCGAACCACCACTGCATCATCCAAGTAACCCACCCAGGGTAATTGGTCAGGAATCTCATCTTCTATTTTATTAAAATATTCTAATGCAAATAATATTCTGCGCTGAGCAAGACCATTCAGGTCTTTTTTGGTTGTAATTAAATTATAAAGGGTGGAAATATCTTTGATAAGCTCAACTTGAAATGACTTTAAATCAGGCAGACACCTGAGACTTTCAATTTTCCGGGGAATACTATTGAGAAGTGTTTCTTTCGAAGAAAGATCAATCTCGCTGATCCGTTTTTCGTACCGTTCCTTGTCATCAGCCGTTAATTGAAAGTTTTTTGCTTCGTTTGCCATAGTTTGAATTTAGGTAAAAAAGAAAGAAAATACTCAAAGGATTTCATTCCCAATTGGTTTGTATTAAAAATCCATTGCTGCAATCAACGTTTTCGTGTAAAAATGTTCAGGACTATCCATGATTTTCAGTGCATCCCCTTTTTCAACAATTTCCCCCTTTGAAAGAACGATGATGCTCTCAACGAACGCCCTAACAACGTTCAGGTCATGGGTAATGAACAGTATCGCAAGGTTTCGTTCCCGGACGAGGCGGGTAATAAGGTTAAGTATTTTCGCCTGGATCGACACATCCAGAGCTGAAACGACCTCATCACAGATCAGGACTTGAGGATTCACCGCCAAAGCACGGGCAATGTTCACCCGCTGTCGCTGTCCGCCGGAGAGTTCATAAGGGTATTTCCCGGCAACCTCCCCCTGGAGTTCTACTTGTTCCAATATAGAATCAACATTCTCATTGGAATGGTGTATCAAAAGAATTTCATTGAGGATCTGACCGGCTGTCATCCGGGGATTTAATGCGCTCAGGGAATCCTGGAAAATATATTGTATTTCCGTACGCAGATGAGACATGTCCAGGGGATTATAC
>DPYO01000001.1:7840-14451 GCA_003535775.1 Fidelibacterota bacterium
ATAGTTGTCTTTCCGCTTCCTGATTCGCCTACCAGAGCAGTTATCTTCCCTTGGTACAATTCAAAATTAATATCAGACAATACCTGGTCAGCGGCTTGTTCCTTTACGAAAAATCTACCTTTTTTAGGAAATGTTACAGAAAGGTGGTGTACAGATAGTATGGGAGAACTATTGTTTTTCAACAGTAATGTGTAAAACTGATTACCCTCGTCCTTTTTCCATTCCTGATTTACTGAGAGCGTCGGCTCTTTTATTTTTATCCCTAAGGACATGTTCAATATTCCAATTTTCCAGTTTGTCAAGTAATTCCAAAGCCTGCTTATGAAGGGGTTTCATGCGCTCATTTTTCACTTTGTATTCACCAGTGATCTGCCGAACTACTAATTGGCTATCAGAGAATATATTTATAGATAACAAATTTAGTTTATGTGATTCTTTAATTCCTCGGATCAATGCTTCATATTCAGCTTCGTTGTTCGTTTTGCTTCCGATAAATTCCGAAAAAGAATAGAGTTCCTCTCCATTGCGGTAGAATACTCCTCCAATGCCTGCAGTTTCGGTGTGAAGATCAGAAGCACCGTCTACAAAGAGCTCTATTGTACCAGCGCCTGACAGTTTACTGCGAAGGGACGCTATCGCTTTCTGATGCATTGGAGAAAGATGGAAAAAATCCCCATTTTCGAGGATGAATGTCAGGACTTCAATTTCTTCTTTGTTGAGCTTCATGATGATGGATAGAAATTAAGGCTACAGGATGAAAGAATGAACATCTAAGGTCTCTTATTTCTTAAAATATATGGATTTGTCCCGCCTTTCGCTGGGCATTCCTCCCAATAGTAGCACCAGTTGCACAAAAAGGATTCTTTCGGGGCAAATTCCCCGCCAGAAGCAATTTTACTCCGAATTCGATCAATGGTATTCTTTGTCTTTGAAATAAGCGAATTCAATTGATTTTTTGTGCGGGATGATCGAACCTCAATTCCATGCTGTAGAAAATGCCAGACAAGCGTGACCGATTCAACATTTTTTTTATTCTGTTGGAAACCGATTTGGTAAAGAGCCAATTGGGAATCGGAATCTGCTTGTCTTTGAGTCAGTGCACGCTTCCCGCTTTTATAATCATGGATTTCCCACATTCCGTTTCCAGTATGATCTACCCTGTCCAAAATTCCTCTCATAACATAATCATCCGAACTATCCAGGGTAAATATCAGATCAACCTCAATCCCCCTCACAGGTTCAGAAAAAGGTTTATGCAACCGGTAATACCGTGCCAGGCAGTCCTCCCCGAGAGCAAAGTAATTTTCAGGCCCGAATTCTTTCCACCTGAAAATTGCAATGCGGTCATGCCAGGCATGTACCCAAAGTTCCCTGTATTTCTCCAGCACAGTATCAAGAAGAGGAATTTTTCCATGAGTTACATCATCATATAAAAATTCAAGGGCCTCATGTACCCTTTGCCCCAAAAACGCTTCGATACCGGCATCCGGTTTTACAACCTTATCAAGGTAGTGTATTTTGAACTGAACAGGACATTTTTTAAATGTTTCAAGACTGCTGTATGAAAATTTCTCGATCATTTTTTCACTAAATTATCTTCAGTATCCAAAGAAAGGCGTCTGGAGCCTGAAATCTCCAAATCCATTTTCATCAACAAAGGTGAAATTTCTATTTATTTCAAGATAATGCCATGCTTCAAAGACTTTCCGTTCACTATGGGAATTGATACGCTCCACATCATCAGGAACACCAAATAAAATATAAATCATCCCCATATCAGATTTCCAGCCAGGCTGGAAACTTGTAAAATGTTCATTGGCATAATGGACTCTCCTGTAATATTCTTCCATTAATTCATTTTGGAAACCATTGGGCGTAGGATCTCGTTTTTTCCAAAATGACCTGAACAATTTTTCACGTTCTTTCCTGTTAGAATTCTTCAGTTCTAGTTTTTCATCGTCCTCAAGAATATAACGCATTTGTTCGATAGCATCACTTATATCAGAAATAAAAGTTGAAATACCTGCTTTTTTAAGAGAAAAATCAACTGATTTAGAGACTGAATTATTTTTCTGGATTAAAAATGCTTTCAGTGAGAATTTTATTCCCTTCAGCACCGAATCGGGAATGGTTAGCTTAAGAGTAAAATTATTATCTTCCCCATTTATGCTTTGTTCATGTTTCCAGAGATTTCCTTCACCCTTTGAGTCCAGAACGGTCATAATTTTTGCATTTCCTGACTGGACTCTACCTGAATAATGAACGGTTATTTCTCCTGCACTCCTTGCAACAGCTTTCGTAAGAACTGGAATTTTTCCTTTGGTAAATCCCCAATCACCATTTCTGTCCTCCAGGATTATCGGTGGATATAAAATAACTTCTCCCGTATATTGTGAAAGATCCAGATCCTGCGAATATTCGGCAATATCCCGAGTATCCAGATCCATTACATCAGAAAGCAAACGGTATTCTCCAGGAATGACAGCAAATTTGGTCATGAATGTTACAAACCGTCTTGGGGACACTGTCCCTGAATAATCCTCCACCAGTACTGAATCCTTCCACACTCTATGTATTTTCTGCATACCTCGTTTGTCCTGGACAGAGAGGTTCGCTTCGTATCCAGCTTGGAATGCGGACTCTTTTTTTATAAACTGGAGGGAACTGTGTGGAATATGAAAATAAACGAAAACGCGCAGCGAATCTATATGCTCGTGGACAATCGGATATGAAACGAGGACAAACGTATTGTTATTCTTACTATTCTCATTCTCCCTTGCCCTTCCTCCAAAAGCTGCTGAATGAAAAAACAAACTAAATCCGAAAGAAAAAAGTAATAGCAGATTTATAAGTTTTTTGTCCATTGAAATTTTGTTAATCCCTTGTTTGTTCCAAGCCATAATACATCATCAGAAATAAATAAATCGTTTACCTGTCCAATAAATGGATAACGATAATCCCGTTGGAAGAAACGATTTAAATCTATTCGATCAAAACCAAAATTAGTCCCTAAAAAGCAATATTCATCGGAAAAAGCCATTGCATTAATCTTTCGACCACTAAAATATGCTGTCTCAAATACCATAGACCATTGACCTCGTTTTTTATCATAGGAAATGAGACCCTGTTCGCTTGCTATATAAACCCATTGTTTGTATTCGTAAATTTCCCAAAAGTTTTTTAGCAGGTCCTGTTGGTGCGAAATCCTGCTTAGATCTCCCATATCACGAAAATCATACAGGGCCTGTTGATCCTGATGGTAAACGTACAATTGAGAACTGGTACCAATCCACACCTGATCTTCGATTACTTCTATATCATAAATAAATGATTCGTGTAAAAAAGGCTCAATTCCGGTTAATCTGGACCGTTTGGAATCCTTATGAATTCGGGCAATTCCACGAGGGGTGCCAACCCATACATGAGATGTATCGTGATCCATGGTGATGATATGTCCGCCAGGCAAACCTTTTGTTTCATCGATCAATCTCCAAAATTTTTCTTTTTTCTTGTATACCAAAATTCCAATTTCTCCACCAAACCATATCTCATCCCCAGTATCAACTGATGCATATATAGATTGGTCATTCATATTGATTGTTACCTCAAAATCAAAGAGATCAAATTGCAATTCTTTCGGATTGAACCGTGTAATTCCCCCTGATCTGAAACCGGATCTTCCAGCAGTCCAAAAATCATTTTCTTTTGTAAAGGTTGTAATATCCGAATTTGCAAGTCCAAACTTAAAGGGATAAAATGTCTCCATCTGAGCATCACCTAAAAATAATGTTCCGTCTCCAGCCCCCAGCCAAATATCCGAAAATCGAGTTTGATAAAAAGAGGTTATGTCAATAGTTCTTCCGAATGGATCTAAAAACTGATTTCCATTCAATAACCATCCTTCCGTGACAGTGTAATTTGCAATATCCTCTGGGATATTAATTCCTGCAAGTACCCGGGAACTGCTCCAGAGTATTTTTTCTTCATCAGGGATTGTAAATACACCTAATGAAATTCCCGACACCCTATCCAGTTTTAGGTATGATGCTCCTGCGTCCAGCCACACATACGCAGGTGAGGAACCAATCCGACGAATATGTGCATTTTTTGGAAGTGCAAGATTTCCGTAAGAAATTGAAGTCCAGTTTCCTTCTCTAGTATAACTATAATCAAGACTGTGTTTTGTTGCCACCCAAAGCGTTCCTGTTTCACGATCAAAGTGAAGGGACGTAATGTTATTGGAAGATAATCCCTGAGCTTGGGTAATGGGGTCATCAAATTGATTCTGGAACGTATGGTACCGAAGAATTCCTCCCTCTTTCGTTCCAAAATAAATATAGGTAAATCCTTCCGTAATAGATTGAATCCTCCCCGTTTTTCTGTATGTTACCCAGTCAAATGGACTGAATCCAGGTTCTGGTTGTCCATGTAGATTTATGGTGAGAATAAAAAATAAAATAAGTAAGCAGGATAAACGCAATTGCATCAAAAAAAATCAGATAAAAGACCAACCAGGATAATGGTCAACTGACTTGGCTATGAGAATCAATGGTATCAATGAGCATATCAAGACTAATTGGTACGACACCAACCTCTTCACATACCCGCCCAGCGGCATAATTTGCAATAGTTACTGCTTCTATTGGAGTAGCACCAGAAATATCACTCAGGGCAAATGTACTAATCACAGTATCACCCGCACCAGAAACATCATGAACGTGACGCGCTTTTGTTGAAATAGCCTGATGAGAATTATCCGAAAAAAGGACCATTCCCTTTTCACCTTGTGTAATGAGGAGAATTTCCGCTTTGAGTTGTTTTTGAAGTCTGAAACCTCTTTCTTCAATCTTTTCATCGATTTTACCGCTTTCCATTCCAGAGATAAATTCATTGAAGTTTGGTTTAAAAAGACGAACCCCTTTAAAATGGAAGAAGTTTTCCTTCTTTGGATCAACATAAACTGGCACTTTATTTTTAGTTGCTGCATCCAAAATATTTTGAATGATCCTAACAGTAAGCACACCTTTGTTATAATCTGAAAGAATGACACCATCACATTCTGGTAGGAACCGGGCAACTTGTTCCATGATTTCCTTCTGTACAGTTTCATCAATAGGTTCGTCAAATTCCCGATCGACACGAACAACCTGCTGACTATGAGCAATAACCCGGGTTTTTACTGTTGTATGACGGCCAGAATCAATGACAATACCTTCGGAACTGATACCTTCCTGGGCAAGAAGTTCAGCAAGAAGAGTTCCATCCGGGTCACTTCCAACAACACCAATTATCTGTGAATTGGACGAAAGACTATTGAGGTTTAACGCTACATTTGCAGCACCTCCAGGGGTGTAATTTGATCGGTCGACTTTAATGACTGGAACAGGTGCTTCCGGAGATATCCGTTCTGCCTTTCCCCAAATGTAGGAATCGAGCATTAAATCCCCGATAACCAGGATTCTCTTGGAAGAAAAATTCTGAATAATATCTTTAAACCGTGCTGTGTCCATAATGAATTAAACAGATTCCTTGCTCATTGTTGATGGTTTCGGAAGAATAAATGACAATAACATGTACAATAATATTCCAGTTCCTGCACTCAAAAATGTTCCAAAGATCCATAAAAACCGAATAATCACAACATCAATCTGTAAGGACTTTGCAATACCTCCGCAGAGTCCAAATATTTTCTTTTCCGTTGTTGAAAGATGAAGAGAATTTCTCACATCTCCTTCTAAGATTGAAGGTTTTACCCCTCTACGAAAGTAAAGTAAATAGACCCCCATCCCAATTAAAAGAAGAGAAAATACAACGTTTATTCCTGATCCCCAGAAGGAATCCAAGATCATTCCAAACAGTTCCCTATATTGAAAAAATAAGATGATTCCCACCATCACAAGAAGGACTTTCCAAAACAGCAGAGACCCCTCTGATTTTTTTTCTAGTTCACTTGACTTGGTATAAACATAGCTTTCATTCTGGATCATAATCAAAGCGAGGATATATGCCAGGATCCCGGATCCACCAAATAGAGTAAAAAAAATCCATACTAACCGGACAAGAGCGGGATCCAATACAAAATAATCTGCAAATCCTCCACATACACC
Source organism: Fidelibacterota bacterium (assembly GCA_003535775.1). GTDB lineage: Bacteria > Fidelibacterota > Marinisomatia > Marinisomatales > UBA8229 > UBA8229. The sequence continues at coordinate 13,948 of DPYO01000001.1, forward strand.
AAACAGGATACGATATTTTTGCGATCGTTGAATTCGTTTCATATTATTATTCCTGATAATTTTCTCAAATGGATTTCAACACTTTCTGCAAGTGCCTTGAGATTATATCCTCCTTCCAAAACAGAAAGTAATCGCCCGTCGCAACATTCTTCCGCAAGCTTCACAAAGATTTCTGTCATGGTTCCAAATCCTTGTGTTGTCACATTCATGCCACCAAGAGGATCCATCTCATGAGCATCAAAACCTGAAGACAAAATAATGAAATCCGGTTGGAATTTCAAAACCTTATCCGAAAGAGAATGATTCACAATATCCAGGTAATTATCGTCTCCAGTATTCGCGCCAAGTGGATAGTTGATTGTCATACCAAGCCCTCTGCCCCTGCCCGTCTCATCTTTGCTTCCCGTTCCCGGATAAAAAGGATAGCGATGAAGACTCACATACAACACAGTTGAATCCTCCTCAAAAATATGTTGTGTACCATTTCCATGATGAACATCAAAA
>DPYO01000001.1:14784-15621 GCA_003535775.1 Fidelibacterota bacterium
AGCACCTTTTCCGCGCTATGCTGTTTCTGGGCATAACGGGTAGCAATGGAAACATTATTAAAAAGACAGAAACCCATGGCCCTTTCTTCTTCCGCATGATGTCCAGGTGGACGGACAATTGCCATCGCATTTTTTATCTTACCTGAAAAAATCCAATCTACTCCAATCGTTACAGCCGAAGTTGCTAAGAGGGCTACTTCATAAGAATTTTTACAAATAGGGTTATCTAAAGTATCAATGTAGGAATGCCCGTTTATACAACTTTGTTCAACACGGTCAACGTATTCAGGCAAGTGAACAAGTTCGGGGATAAGTTTGCTGGGGATTCCAGGCTGAATCTCAGTAAGTGAATCCAACAAATTTGTTAATTTCAATTTTTCAAGGATGGATGTAACTCTTTCAGGAGCTTCCACATGATTTAATCCTGTCAAATGATCCAGAAAGATTTTAGAGGTAATGAGGCCTGTTTCCATGAGACCTTAAATTACATATTCAAGTTTTTTTACGAAACTTTCCCTGGCTTTTTGTTTTTCCCGGTCTGATCTTTGAAACATGTCCATTATCCAGATAGATTAATACAGCAGCAAATTTCTTTAAATTAAAATCATCTGGAGCAACTGCGATAATGGTGGTTCCTAGATCTTTGTTCATCTTTATGAGCCGTTTCCGAAAATCAAACTCCATTTTATTATCGATAGTAGTACCATAATCATCAATGAGTAATACACGGGGATCACTGTAAACAGCCATTATATTATTCAACCATGATTTTTCACCCGGGGAGAGTGTCCCTATTTGTTTATTCCATAAAACTTTTTGAGGTCCTTTCGAGAAATA
>DPYO01000001.1:16027-26812 GCA_003535775.1 Fidelibacterota bacterium
AAAATCTACACTGGCAAGAAAGATATCTTCGTTGGATTTAATTTTTCCAAACCACCCTGTTTTGAAAGTGTCATCATCATATTTGAGAAATCCGGATGTTTCCTTCTCCTTCCCACTTAATAAACGGAGTAAAGTGGATTTTCCAGACCCGATGGATCCAACAATTCCATAAATAGTTCCGGGATGAAACTCTAGGTGGCCAATCTGAAGAACAGTGTGATTTCCATAATCCTTCCTCAGATCCTTTAATTCATAAACAACTCTTTTTATCTGGTTCATCATTTATCCTTTTTGGTTAGAATGAACGATGAAACGAAAGTCAATTAATTCCTGATAATCCCTCTAAAAAACGTTCAGCATCCATGGCTGCCTGACAGCCCGAACCGGCTGCAGTGACGGCTTGTCGGTATACATGATCTTGTACATCTCCGCATGCAAATACACCAGAAATACTGGTTGAAGTGCTACCACCTTTTGTACTGATATACCCTTGTTCATCCATGTCCAAAATCCCTTTAAACAGAGATACATTTGGGGTGTGACCAATTGCCATAAAAACGCCATCACACTGGTCTTCCCGTATGTTTCCGGTTTTTGTATCTTTAAGCATCACCCCGGTTACACCGGATTCTTTTGTCCCAAGAATTTCCTCGATAACTGTGTTCCAATAAACATGAATTCTTGGGTTATTTAATGCTCTTTTTCTCATAATTTTGGATGCACGTAATTCATCTCTGCGGTGGACAATCCACACTTCGGAAGCAAATTTTGTCAGAAAGGTTGCCTCTTCCATTGCGGTGTCTCCTCCTCCGACAACCAACACTTTTTTATCCTTGTAAAAGAACCCATCACAGGTTGCGCATGCAGAAACTCCGTAACCCATGAGTTCTTTTTCTGACTCTAAACCAAGCATTTTTGCAGAGGCTCCAGTGGAAATAATAATGGATTCACTCGTAAAATGATCTTGGTTAATCCACACCTTGAACGGATATTCACTGAAATCAATTTTTGTCACGTGTTTCAATTGAGTTTCAGCACCAAAGCGTTGTGCCTGTTTCCGAAAAAGATCCATCATTTCAGGACCCTGGATCCCTTCAGGAAACCCTGGATAATTTTCTACATCAGTAGTGATTGTTAATTGTCCGCCGGGTTGATTCCCTTCAAATACTAAGGGTTTTAGGTTTGCTCGGCCTGTATAAATAGCGGCTGTTAAACCAGCAGGGCCAGAACCGATAATTATGACTTTTCGATTCATCATATTAATAAAGTGTATTGTAGTTCAATTATCTGCCAAATATTCCCTAAGGTACTGGGGAATTTGACAAAATATTTTTCACATTCATTACTTTTGAAGACAAAGCTATAAAGCTTCATCCAATAATTTGGTTATACTGTCTTTTTGAACAGAACCTACAATTTGATTTACTATAGTACCATCTTTAAATATCAATAAGCTTGGAATACTTCGAATCCCGTATTCCATGGCAATTTGTTGATTGTTATCTACATTTACCTTTCCTACTTTGATTGTTCCATTATATTCACTGGCGATTTCTCCAACAGTCGGGGCTATTGCCTTGCACGGGCCACACCATTCAGCCCAAAAGTCCACAAGCACCGGTTTGTCAGATTGGAGAACTTCTGCTTTGAAGTTTTTATCGGTAAGTTCATATATATTATCTTCCATAAAATGTCACCTTTTCTTTAAAAAGTAAAAAAAATACGTCTGTTAATTTAGGATTTCAATAAGATTAGATAAATAACTATTCTGAATTATTTCAAAAAAAATTCATTTTTATGATGATTGTTGATCAATTAATATTTCTTTGGCTAATATGAATTCATGTGCTTATTCAAAAATATCTTCATTATTTTTGCATTTCTGTAATTGGTACACCATCAATACCTTTGGGAATATTAATTCCGAGCATTGCAGCAATGGTAGGAGCAATGTCAACCATCATAATTTTTCTTGAAACAATAGTTTTCTTCTGTCCTGCTTTTGAAAACAGCAGGGGAACATGTGTATCATAATCATATGGAGTTCCGTGACCGGTTCCGTGTGGATATTTCGTTACCCAGTATTTTTTCTGGAGGATCCATAAGTCAGGGCTTTTTACAGGGTGAAATGAGTTTTTTAATCTCGCAAGAACTGTATCACCAGAGTGGGAGGAAAATATTTCGTCCTTGGTCAAAACCCTGGCAATTCCAGTGACCTTTTCCACACTTTCACGTATTATGGTATCCACATCCGTTTTCTTGATATCCATTTCCCTCATTCGGCCTAAATCGTAGTAAAAGCCAAGACCGTCATTCACCACAAAATTAGAACTTCCGTAGTGTTTTTCCAGCAAGATAAATACGTCCTGTATTGCTGTTTTCCGTTCTGGTCTGCTGATCCTGCCGCCAGGCAGCCCCATTTTTTGACGGTACTCCGGAAGGGCAAGTCCGCCATGATCACTTGTCAGTACAAAAAAAACATTTTCAAGACCAACCACATCTTCTACAGTAGAGATCAAATTCTTTAGACAGCGATCAATCTTGAGCATTGCATCCATTGCTTCATGAGAATTCGGTCCATAATCATGAACAATGGCATCGGTAGCAGAAAGACCGACAAACAGAATGTCGGGATTCTTATCCTGTCCTAAACCTTCCTCATGAACAATGACTTTTGCCAGATCTATTGTTGCTCTGTCCATCCAGGGAAAACCAAAAAATCCCTCTACAACATCCTTATCAGAAGCATCTGCATCAAATCCAATTGGAAATACCGGAGAGTACGGTTCTGAATGATATCGATCGGATTCACCTTCTAAAAAATCCTCATGAGCATAGCGGTCGTAAACCTCAAATGGTAATGAACGTGTCCAGAGAGAATCACGATAGGACACTGCATTTAACTTTTTGTTATATTTAATCAGCCATTCCGGGAGTGCATCAATGTAATAACTTGAGGTTATAAATGATCCGCGCCAATTGTAGTACAGTGCCAGATCAGCATGTTTTCCACCCATCATGGCAGCACTACGGTCTTTACCGGCAACAGAATATACTTTTGAATCAGGATGCCGGTTTTTCAACCAATCCCCGATAGTGTTGGTATTAATCTGCCGGTAAGACCTGGCATCGCCTTCGTACCCGACCACTTTTGAAACCGTATCCTCTACGCAGGATACCGTGTGTTTCAGTTCACGATCGTACCAATAGTTACCAAGGATACCGTTCGGTCCAGGATGCTGACCGGAAGCCATAACAAAATGTCCCGGTCCTGTGGCGGTGTAACCGTGCTCATAATGAGTGTTTGTAAACTGAATAGAGTGATCGATCAGCCACCTGAACCCGCCAGTGTAAAGCGGTTCATACTGATTCAACAGGTGTGGACTCATCTGATCCACAGAAAAAAATATGACCAATCTGATGTCGTCTAACTCAGACTTTTGTCCAGAACTACTGGTCAATAGGATTCCCAGTAGTAAAAAGGCTAATTTATTCAACCTATTACTTTCAGGAAACGCCGCTTGCCAACCTTGATCACGACTTCATCACATCCCGGTGCTAATGCAGTAAGTTCATCACCACAGTTTTTTCCGTTCAATTTTATCGCATTCTGCTTTATCAGCCGTCGTCCCTCTCCCTTACTACGGATAAATCCGGAAATTTTTAGGATATCTAAAAGCTGTATTTCTTCTGTCAGTTTGAACTCTTCCATTTCATCAGGTACATCTTTACTGATAAACACACGATCAAAATGCTCCTGGGCTTTCACAGCCGTTTCAGAATCGTAATAAAGCGTGACAAGTTCCCTTGCCAGCCACCGTTTCACATCACGTGGATTGACAGAATTGTCATCCAGCTGTCGGCGCACTTCTTTCATTGTATCGTCATCAGAATCTACTGCCAGTAGAAAATATTTTTTGATCATATCATCCGAAATAGATAATGCCTTGCCGTACATATCTTCCGGTATATCATGAAGACCAATGTGATTTCCGTATGATTTGGACATTTTCTCCACACCATCCGTTCCTTCCAGCAGCGGCAATGTCATTATCACCTGGGGTTCCTGTCCATATTCACGCTGAAGATCACGCCCAACTAGCAAATTGAATTTCTGATCCGTTCCGCCAAGTTCCAGGTCAGCTTTCAGTTCCACCGAATCCATACCCTGTGCTAAGGGATACAAAAACTCATGGATCGAAATTGGCACTTCCGCCTTATAACGTTTGGTAAAATCATCCCTTTCCATCATACGGGCAATGGTATATTTGCTGGCAAGCTGAACTACTTCACTAAATCTCATTACGTTCAACCAAGTTGAATTATAAACAATTTTAAGTATATCAATATCAAGTATTACTTCAGATTGCTTTACATAGGTTTCAGCATTTTTTTTCGCTTCTTCAAGCGATAATTGAGGCCTGGTTTTATTTCTGCCGGAAGGATCCCCAATTATCGCGGTAAAGTCGCCGATCACCAGCACAACCTGATGACCTAAATCCTGAAAATGACGCAGCTTCCGCAGGACGACTCCATGCCCAATGTGTAAATCCGGGTGGCTGGGATCACAGCCAAGTTTAATTATCATCGGGGTGTTGGTTTCTTTGGATTTTTTCAGTTTTTCTACTAATTCTTCTTCGGGCAGAATTTCTTCCACACCCCGCTTAATTAATGTTAACTGTTCCTCTATTGGTAGAAATTTCATTAGTATTTTCTCATCTCACGATCTGTATCTCTCTTTATATCTTTTTCTTTTAATGCTGCTTTTTTATCATAATGTTTCTTTCCTTTTGCAACACCAATCTCTACTTTTGCCCAACTTTTGTTAAAATAGAGTTTCAGAGGAATAATTGTCATGCCTTTTTCTGCTATTTTCTGACCAAGCTTCAGTATCTCACGCTTCGTGAGCAGAAGACGTCTCTCCCTCTTGGGATCATGACCACTGTAACCGGTATGAGAATAAGGATTGATATGGACACCCATCATGAATGCTTCTTTGTCACGAATTATCACATACCCTTCTTTAAGGCTGGCCTTCCCTTCACGAAGGCTCTTTACTTCACTCCCAGTTAACTCAATTCCTGCTTCAAGTTTATCAAGAATAAAATATTCATGATAAGCTTTTTTGTTTGTAGCAATGCCCTTTTGATCCATCAGAAAATATGAAGGAAAAATACACCGTCTTTCGATGGTGTATCAAGTTTATTCCTTGCTCAATTACAGGACAGAAGGGTAATTTTTGTTACGGTATCACGCCCGGGTGGTGAAATTGGTATACACGCTAGCTTCAGGAGTTAGTGATCGCAAGATCGTGCTGGTTCGAGTCCAGTCCCGGGCACGTATAAAAGCGATTGCCCTCTCTTTTTGTCTATACTCTTGTTATCGGATACATGAAAATATTATTAATCGAACCCTATTTTACAGGATCCCATAAAAACTGGGCAAAAGGCCTTCGAAAATATAGTTCACATCAAATAGAATTATTCACCTTACCGGGCCAATTTTGGAAGTGGCGAATGCACGGCGGAGCAGTTACCCTGGCTCGCATGTTCATGGAATCAAAACTCCAACCGGATCTCATACTGACCACAGACATGCTGGATTTGACAATTTTTCTCTCTCTAACCCGTTCCCGAACCGCGAACATACCAACAGCTGTTTATTTCCACGAGAACCAGCTTTCCTATCCATGGTCAACCACAGACCGGGACGTGGGGGAAAAACGCAACATTCATTACGGATTTATTAATTACACTACTGCGCTCACAGCTGACCATGTCTTTTTCAATTCCCAATACCACATGGATTCTTTTCTAGCTGAAGCACGTAAAATGCTGAAACACTTTCCTGATAACAACGAGCTGGAGACTCTCAGAAAAATCACTAAAAAATCTTCTGTCCTGCACCTTGGACTTGATCTCTCAAGGTTTGATGAACACCGATGCAAAAAAGACAGCGGAATACCTCTTTTATTGTGGAATCACCGTTGGGAATACGATAAAAATCCGGAGGAATTTTTCAATGCGTTGGAAATAATATCTAAAAAGGGATTGGATTTTGAAGTAGTGATCATCGGGGAGAATTTTAAGCACAAACCAGATGTATTTGACCAGGCAATCGAGTCTCTCGGAAAAAAAGTTATCCATTATGGATATGCCGACAGCTTCAAAGAGTATGCCAAGTGGCTTTGGAGAGCAGATATTCTTCCTGTAACATCAAATCAGGACTTTTTCGGAGCGTCTATAATGGAAGCAGTTTATTGTGGAACTTATCCCCTGCTTCCAGACCGATTATCTTATCCAGAATTAATTCCGGCGGAACTCCGCGGGTCCATCCTTTATGATAATTATAACGATTTCGTGCAAAGATTAGAAAAGATGATTCAAGCAAACAATAACAACAAAGCACATATAAGGAATATTGCTCTCCGTTTTGACTGGGCAGAAATAATTAATTCGTATGATGAAGCATTTGAAGAGATTATCCAACTTGGATAACAATATCTACTGCCAGATCTTAGCGGTATCCTCTCCTCAGCTACCCTATAAAGTCAGGGCAAACGATTTCACCAAAATTCCCGGGCAACTACAACCGCCCAGTTCCCTGCCATTATACGTAAGAACATTAGGTAAATAAACTTTCGCTTTTCCTACGGCTTCCAGCTCAGTTCCAAAAAATCGGTAAATGGTATCATCAAAACGCATGGTTTCTATTGGTGCTTGAATTTCACCATTTTCTACCCAAAAACATGCATATCGTGTTAAACCGGTGATCCGACCACCTGTATTATCACTCCAATTCAAATAGTGCAGGTTTGATAAGTAAAGTCCTGTGCCAAGTTTTTTGAGTACATCCTTCTCATCCAGACTGCCACTATTCATCACCGGTGACCGCATATACTCTCCTTCGGAAGCAAAATTGCTTTTTTTCTTGTATTCCTTAGCTGTTCGGGAACTTACTAGTGTATTGGCTAACTCTCCAAAATCAACCAGCGGAAGAAAATCCGGTGCCACCTCTCCCCTGCCGTTAAAACGGGGAACCAGTCCACTGCGAAAATCCTCAGCAAGATGAAACAACGGGGACAATTTCTGTCCTTCACTTCGCATTTTACCGAGCGCGCTGTTTCCTTGCTGGACTGAAGCTTCACTGATACCGTTCCAACTGAACATATCGATAAAATCTGAGACCGCTGCCGGAGCAAACCAGGTGCGGTATTCCCCCGGGTCCAGTTTTTTCTTTGCCCTGTTCATGACTTCAAGCTTTTTACGGGAATCAGCTATGTTCGCTTCATAAGCTGCTTGATCCCAATCAGTGCCGGCATAGGTACCTTTGACCATCTTGTGATCAGGTGTAACAATGGAATAATCCAATGAGAATGTTTCAGTCTCAAACCAGTGTTTTTGTCCGGCAGAATTGGCATTCCCCCGGAATATTTGACCGGAAGCCCATATCCCGACCAAATCCACCCCATCCATAGCAGGCAGCAGCGCATCAACCGCATTTACCTGTGGGAGTCCATTTGCTGATTTAACTTCCCGTGTGGATCCAGCATTCCCTGGAAGAACAATAAAGGGATCTTCAGGGAGTTGTACTACTTCCGCACGCATCCGTTCAAGTTCCATCACTGCTTCAGCTTTCATCACCTCAAATGGTTCGTGAACAGTAATACTACAATGGCAAACTCTGTTGTTATGGATCAATTCCAGAGAAAGGTCAGCATCATCAATTAGTCCGGTTTGACGTACTTTAGCACTGTTCATACGGATGAACTGGCTCTTCTCTCCGCCAAAATTCACGGTGAGATATTCACCCTCCTGCAATTTGGAGAACAGTACTTCACAAATCTGATCAAATATTTTTTCCATTATATCACGCTCCTCCAAATACTTCCACATTTTCAAATAACGCTACTGGAGAGGCATGCCCTACGCGGATTGTCTGATTTGGTTCACCCTTTCCACAATATGGGGTCCCGTACATACCGAACGTATCTGGATTTCCGATCATCTTTAAGCTGTTCCAGAAGGGATTTGAAATTCCGCGGTAATTTGGGTTCCTTACAGTTTTAGTGAGTTTTCCATTTTCGACCAGCTTCGCGTATTCACAACCAAACTGAAATTTATTCCGGTAATCATCGATAGACCAGGAGCGATTACTCTCCATATACACACCCTTTTCAACAGCGGAAATAATTTCTTCAAATGTAGAGTTTCCTGGTTCAAGATTCAGATTCGCCATCCGGTCGATAGGCGCTCTGTTCCACGAGCTGGCTCTAAAATTCGCAACTCCGGGCATTCCTGATCGAATCTGGCTTTCCTTTCCTCCGAGTCCCCGTAACAGAATTCCGTCCTTGACAATATATTCCTTTTCCGCTTTCAACCCTCCATCATCATATCCGTATGATGCAAACTGTCCTGTCACAGTAGGATCAAACGTTATATTCATCAATTGTGATCCATACTGTAATTTTCCGAAATCGTCTGGTTTCACAAAACTCCAGCCGGCATAGTTTCGTTCATCTCCGAGAATACGGTCAACCTCCGTTGCATGCCCGACACTTTCATGGATTTGCAGCATCATCTGGTCCGGTGCCAGCACAATATCCATAGTCCCGGATGGACATTCCTCTGCCGTCAGTAATTCCACGGATTCTTCACCAATCCGCTTCGCGACAGCAAGGATATCTTCTTTATCCTCGAATATTTCTGCACCAGCCTGGCGACTGTATCCACGCAATCCGCCATGGGTGCGGGTCTGGAAAACAGGTCCTTCATTTGCGGTTGCAGATGCATCAAATGTTACGAGTAAAAACTCTTGAAGAATATCACTTCCGTTTGAACTCACAAAATGATGGGTAGTTTCTACAATTCGCGCCAGAGCATTTACACTTATAACTTTATCCGAAACTTTCAGCGCATTATTAATCTCACAAAGCAATTGATTCAGCTCACCAGGGCTTATTGCATCCATGGGTATTTTATAATCGGAGCAATATTTTCCAGTAAACGGCGGGCGGGCGTCCTCAGTGAAATTATGTATAGCGTATTTCGCAGCGGATTTTGCCTGTTTCAGAGCTTTTCTTGCCGAACCTGATATAGAACCCGAATCCATCCTGTTTGTGCCGTAATAACCGAATTGTCCATCTGCCAGCACTTCTACCATGATCCCGTGGGTGGTCTCTTTTGCATTTGCCTGCGGTTTTCCATCACGGACAAAACGGGTTGTGGTGGTTTCACGAACTTCCCGCAACCCTACCCAGTCAGCAGAGATATCAATTGAAGACAAAAGTGAATGTAAATTAATCTTGTTCATAAAGTCCCTTTTTGTATTTACACATTATTGATATTAATAACAGGCAGAAACTTAACCTGTCTTGTACAGAATCTTCAATCCTTTATATAGGGTCTGCCAATATTACATACCAATATGACCAAACAATGTTTACCTCTGCCATATATGCTATTCAATATGACAAGAACGCAAAGAATACTTTTCGGCACGGAAATTGCGATAATTAATGTGAAATAAATAATGAAACAATTAAAACAAAAGGAGTAAATCATGTCATTAATAAAATGGAACCCAAATGCAAACCCGCTCTCAGTCCGAAATGACTGGGATCACTTTCTAACCGAATTTTTCGGAAATGGCTGGGAAAAAAACAGCAATGTATGGTCTCCGTCAGTTGATATCAGTGAAGATGAAAATGCGTTCACAATAACCGCAGATCTTCCAGGCATTTCAAAAAAGGATATCAACATGAATGTAAAGGAAAACGTACTGACTGTGAGCGGTAACCGGAACTATGAAAAGAAGGATAAAAACGATACATATTATAGGATGGAGCGGGGATATGGACAATTCAGCCGTTCGTTCCAGCTTCCTGATAATGTGACGGAAAATAAAATTACCGCAAACTTCAAAAACGGGGTCCTCACTGTTTGTGCTCCTAAATCCGAGGAGTTGAAACCAAAGGAAATTGAAATAAAAGTTTCCTGAAGAAAATCACGGTAGAAAAAAAGGGGTCGGCAAGACCCCTTTTTTTTAACTTATTACTTTCCTTAATTCTATTTCATCAGTACCAGTTTTTTCACACTGATGAACTGCTCGGAAGATATCCTGTAAAAATACATCCCTGATGCCATCGGATTACCAAAATCATTGGTTCCATTCCATCGAACGTGGTACATACCCGGCTGGTGAGTACCATTGACCAGGGTCCGTACCTTCTGACCCAGGATATTATACATGTCAATGCGCACATTGGAAATCTCAGGGATATCATAGGCAATAGTAGTCACCGGGTTGAAAGGATTCGGATAGTTTTGGCGAAGTGCAAAAAACTCTGGGAGCAGAACAATATCGTCAACACCTAACGGCGGTTCGGATACCCATACAGAAAAAGTTTCTGAATCACAATGGTACCCATCACATACGGACGCAGTAACAAAAGCCATGCCAGTCCATCCATCTGCAAAAGACAGAGTAAGATCCGCGGTAGTGTCACCAGAAGAAACCACTTCAATAGTAATATTGTCGGGATTAGAAGAAGATGCATCAAAAGTCAAAGCATCATTTTCCTCATCAGTAGCTGACAAAGGGATGCTAAGTGAGGCTTGAGTCGTATACTGGATACCAATCGAATCAAGCACAGGAGCACTGTTATCCTGCACTGTAATCGTTACAATAGCTGGATCTGACCAAAATTGTCCATCAGTTACCCTTAAAGAGAATACTAAATTTTGATCCTGCTCAACTTCCGGAGCATCGAAGCTGGCGTAACCA
>DPYO01000155.1:0-2816 GCA_003535775.1 Fidelibacterota bacterium
CAATGCGGACGATTACCCATCATAGCTGAGAGTCTGAAAAGAGGTGTTCCTACCTTGTTTCATCCTGATAGTATAAAGATAGTTCAGGAGCATATCGACAGACGCTATAAATCCAACTGATTTACATCAAATGGATAAAAGTAAATGGTTTGTTCGTGTGCCGTTTGAATTGTTTGAATCTCCATTTTGGATGATGAAGCCATTCAGTAAAAAAGAAGCATATGTTGATTTATTTAAACTTGCAAATGCATCAGGTAAATCCATGTATGAAACTCGTGGAGTACTTGTAACCCTTGAAGAAGGCGAAGTTGGAACATCACTTATATTATTGGCAGAACGATGGGGTTGGGATAGAAAAACAGTCAAGCGGTTCTTAGTTTCGCTTGATAAGATGGGATATGTGGACTGCAAATTTGACAATGTTGGTACGAAGATAAAACTGCTTCAATGGATACCAAAACAGACTATAAAGGGGACTGCAAATAGGACACCAAACGCCCACCAAATGGGACACCAAACGCACACCAAACGGGACACTACTAATAGTATATATAGTTATAATAATGAAGAGAGGGGAAATAAGGATGCCCTCCGATTATTAGAATTATTCTTAGGAAAAGAAACTGCTCATAAGCCAACTAATCATGAACTGAAGACACTTAATTCTGCTTTAGAACACAGAAATTTGGAGTCTTGGAAGCCATTTATGGAGAATTATCACAAGTATATTCGTGATGGTGGCAAGGCAAAATTGCTGAAGTTTTTCTTTCAGGAAGATTTCCGTCAGTTTGAAATACCTCATGAAAACGTGCATGAACGAGCTTCAAGAATACTTAGAGAAATAGGCGCAGAGATGGAAAGGAAAAAAATAAAAGCTAAAGAATGACAACACTTTTTAGTTATTTAGAGTAGCATATAAGTAGCACGTAAACAGTTTTTTTACTAATATTGAGGGCTATTTTTAATAGCTATTTGTTACTTAATTAGCTTCCTATTAGAAGATAAAATGATGATTTGGCTTGGTAGCTCAGCTGGTAGAGCAGAGGACTGAAAATCCTTGTGTCGCTGGTTCGATTCCGGCCCGAGCCACCCAGAAAGCCCCTCGATTGAGGGGCTTTCTGTTCATTAATTTATAGGAAAAATGAAAAACATTTTAACAGCTTTAAAGTATCTCAAAAAGACCGAACCCCGATTTGGTACATTAATTGATGAATTTGGCGAACCGGACTTTGAGCTGCAAGATAATTACTTCAAATCTTTAGTAAGATCAATTATCTACCAGCAACTTTCTGGAAAGTCTGCTTTTGCTATTTACAACAGGTATCTACAATTGTTCAATTCAACAGAATTCCCCTCTCCTCAGCAGGTACTTGCAATACCGGACTCACACTATAAATCCATTGGGTTATCCCGGCAAAAAACCTGTTATATAAAAGAAATTTCCCAGGCATTTTCTAACAAAGAAATTATTCCTGAAAACATCCCGAAGATGAAAGATGATGAAGTACGAAAACAGTTCATAAAAATAAAAGGTATAGGTCCATGGACGATTGATATGTTTTTAATGTTTACACTGAATCGTCCTGATATTCTCCCTGTGAACGACCTGGGAATTCAAAAGGGATTTAAATCATTTTTCAGTCTCAATGAACTGCCTGATGAAAATTTCATGGTAGAAAAATCAGAAAAATGGAAACCATTCAGAACTATCGCCTGCTGGTATTTATGGAAATTAGTGGATGATAATTTTCAATGGTAATGAAAACAGAAATATTTTAATTCAATAAAGAAAACTCAGTAAACTCATTTTTACAGGGATTTCCATTTGTAAGCCAGAGTTTCCTTTCGTCCAAATCCATTATCACTCCCGTTTTTGTAACTGTATGCTGTTCTGGCGGGAGATCTGGATCAGGATGACGGCAAATTGACTGGGGATAGTTTTCATGATCTTTCAGTATTTCTTGAATCCCCTCTACATCCAATGGTTTCAGTTCATTCAGAAGCGCTTCCATGCGCTCACAACGAAATTTGGATAAATATCTGCGGGGATTGGGTGGTTCAGTGATCTCCGCTGAATCTGGATCAGTAAAATGGTTGGCATGGCTAAGGACTTCTCCCTGTGGACTTATTTGAACGTATTTATCCGGAGCTGACTCAACATCCATAATGGAATTCTGAGCCTGGCCAATCATAAAATTCGCAGTGCAGGAACGAGGTGTTCCAATCAGCACATCCAAGGCATCTTCCATTGTTTTGGACCCTAGCACTTCAAAGCATCGGAGATGAAACGGCTTTTCAAATCGGGTCCAGTCATCTCCGGTTGTATACATACCATTGACTGTAATGCCTAATCCCTCAGAGTTTAACCCAATCTTTCCCCCAAAAATTCCTGCCTCTGTAAAAGCCAGGTGATGAGGGCCTTCCGGAGAAACGGTGGTAACAACGGCACATTCCACATCCGGAATCCAGTCCCAGTTCTGGCCCATGATTGTATGAGAATTAACTGAAGCTTCCGGCAATAGGGCATAGGATGTACAGCCATCAACAGCATCTATTTGGAGCTTACAGATGGCATGATACAGCAGCTCATAACGAAAGTTCAGCATGGCAATCTCCAAGATCCCCTGGTTAGAGCCTTCTGAAATTCCACCTATCCCTTCATAATAATTCAGACTCTGTTTCTGGAGGGATTCCAGACAGGATTCAGCCCGTTCCAGGACTTCGCTCCGGATCAGCTTTGCCTCTTTTTCAAACCGTTCAAAATAAATTTGTATATTTTTTTCAATGAGATCTTTTAAGGTCTCACCGTGTGCTTG
>DPYO01000155.1:3201-3739 GCA_003535775.1 Fidelibacterota bacterium
CTGATGATTTTTTCATAGACCAGCCAGGCAGGCATAAACTTGAAACCCACCCGGGTATTGATACTGAGCATATCTGTATTCGTGTCAACATTATCGGTGCGGATCCATTCATAATCCTGGTTCCTGGCCCAGGTAAGGCAAGTATGTTTCAATGCTGTGGCAATGCCTTTTCGCCGATATTTCCTCCGGACACCGGTAAGTCCTGTATTAATACCTTTTTCAATTTCACTTTTCCAGAGGTTGTTCAAACCGGTGATGTGATTTCCATCCAATACAAGAAACCAGGAATCCGGATTAAATTTGGGATGTGCCAGTACATGTTTTTTATAAATATCAAATTCCGGGATTGAAATTGGGTCTGTCCAGGGCATATCGGGACAAACCTCCCGCTCCAGTTCCCACACCTTATAATCAGCATCAGCATCTTCCTGCCTGAATTCAGTAAGCGTCACGATTCGCAAATTCTGCGCTAAAACCCGATCAATCTCATCCTGGTATTGTTCCGGATCATAACCTGTCAGATCCAGGCTGGACTCCT